>JBCBTL010000480.1:0-3052 GCA_039818705.1 Cyanobacteria bacterium J06639_1 | reverse complement strand
CGGGGAAAACCTTACTCGTGAAAGTGCTGGCTCGGACGATCGCAGCGGACTTTCGTCGGGTTCAACTCACCCCCGACATTCTGCCCGCCGATATTTTGGGCACGAATATTCTCAATCCAAATACCCGAGAATTCAGCCTCAAAAAGGGGCCGATCTTTACGGAAGTCTTGCTCGCAGATGAAGTCAACCGCACGCCTCCTAAAACGCAGTCGGCATTACTCGAAGCGATGGAAGAACAACAGGTGACGCTAGACGGCAGTACGCTGGATTTGCCGCCACTGTTCTGGGTTGCCGCCACGCAGAATTCTTTGGAATTTGAAGGCACGTATCCGCTTCCCGAAGCGCAGCTCGATCGCTTTCTGTTCAAACTGGTGGTGAACTATCCCGATGCTGCCGCCGAAAAGCAAATGCTGCTGAATCGCCAGGCCGGATTTCAAGCGAAGCGATTGGATTTAGCAAAACTCGATCCGTTGGCCTCAGTTGAGGATATTTTGAGCGCGCGCCAATCCGTACAGCAGGTGCGGGTCGAAGTCGAACTGTTGGATTACTTGGTCGATCTGGCCCGCCGCACCCGCAACCACCCCGATCTGACATTAGGAGCTTCGCCGCGCTCCGCAGTCGCTTGGCTGGGGGCGGCTCAAGCCCACGCTTGGCTGCAAGAGCGCGATTACGTGACTCCCGATGACGTTAAAGCTGTTGCTCAGCCATTGCTGCGCCACCGTCTCATCCTCGGCCCCGAAGCCCAACTCGATGGCGTGGAAATCGACGACACGATCGCCGCCATCCTCGCGCAAGTTGCCGTTCCGCGATAGGTATATCTCGTGTTCGATGCGTTACCCATTCCCGCCCGTCGCTTCTACCTCCTGTTCGCCCTGATCGGCGCGATCGCCTTCGCCCTCGCCGCTCTGCTCGGAGATAGCGTGCGGCTCGCTGCCGGATGGGGCGTTTGGGGCGTTGGCAACACCGCACTGGCGATCGCGACGGTGTGGGACGCGCGGCGATCGCGACCGGATCGCCCCACCCTTCACCGTCAGGAACTAGAACGCCTGTCGGTCGGGCGCGAAAACCGGATCGTTTTGGAGATCGACGGGGGAGATCGAGGCGCGATCGCGGATATTTACGACGATCGCCCGCACGGTTTTGAGGGCTCCACCCTGCCCCTGCGAACCTCCATCCGACCGCACGAGCGCCAACAGCTCGCCTACACGGTCACCCCCAGCAGTCGCGGTGAATTTCCTTGGGGGGATCTTTACGTGCGCCAGCTCTCGCGGGGGCAGTTGGCCTGGCAGCAGTGGCGCGTGCCGCAACCCACTACGGCGGCAGTCTATCCTGACTTGAACGGCTTGCGATCGCTCTCAGTCAAGCTCGCCGTTCAGTCATCGGGCACCTTGCGCCAAGCGTTGCGACGGGGTGCGGGCACGGAATTTGCCGAACTGCGAGAGTACGTCACGGGAGACGACCCGCGATTTATCGATTGGAAAGCCACAGCTCGCCGGGGCACGCCGCTGGTGCGAGTGCTGGAACCCGAACAAGAGCAGACTCTCATTGTCCTGCTCGATCGCGGGCGGTTGATGACCGCGCAGGTGCGCGGCCTGTCCCGGTTCGATTGGGGATTGAATGCGACGCTATCGCTGGCATTGGCGGGCATTCATCGAGGCGATCGCGTGGGGGTCGGCGTGTTCGACCGGCGGATGCACGTGTGGATTCCGCCGGAACGCGGCACCAAACACCTGCCTCACCTGATCGAACGCCTCACCCCCATTCAGCCTGTCCTGATGGAACCCGATTATCTGGGAGCCGCGACCCAACTGGTGCAACAGCAGAGCCGTCGAGCTTTGGTGGTGGTCATTACCGATATTGTCGATACCACCGCTTCAGCCGAACTGCTGACGGCCATGTCCCGGTTAACGCCGCGTTACCTGCCCCTTTGCGTTGCCCTACGCGATCCCGAAGTCGATCGCCGCGCCCACGGCTTCACGACCGCCGTGGATGCAGCCTTCGAGCGAGCCGTCGCGATCGACCTGCTCGCGCAGCGTCAAGTCGCGTTTGCCACTCTCAAACAGCAAGGCGTACTAGTGCTCGACACCCCTGCCGACGGCATCAGCGAGACGCTGGTCGATCGCTATCTCCAACTCAAAGCCCGCAACCGCATCTAGCTGAGGCGGGTTGCGGGCTGCAAATCGAGATCGGGGATAGCTGAGGGAATTGGAAAACTGGGGAGGCGATCGCTACGACACGGGATTCTTGAGCAGTTGCTTGATCGTGCGAATCAGTTCGTTGGGCTTGAAAGGCTTGGTCACGTAAGCGTCAGCCCCCTGTTTGTTGCCCCAATACACGTCGAATTCTTCGTCTTTACTCGTGCACATAATGACGGGAATCGACTGGGTCTGAGCTTCGCTCTTAATCCAGCGGCATAGCTCGTAGCCGTTCATCTCGGGCATGATGATGTCCGTGATCACCAGGTCGGGAGGACTTGCGGAGATTTTGGTTTGTGCGTCAGCTCCGTTGACTGCCACCTTGACGGTCAATCCAGTGGACTGGAGATGCTCCACCATCAACTCGCGGATTACGGGACTGTCATCTACGACCAAAACAGTGCTCACGGCGGTCAATCCACTTTACGTCCGACAACGATCGAGCAAAAGCCCGGAGAGAACTCGGCTGGCCGTTTGGCGCAACAGATATGGCGTTGGCCTCAGGCACTCAACCCGAATGTAACTCTATGATGCCCCAGTTTGCCGCCATCGCAGTCACGAGGTGTCAAGAAAGATAGATGGCTGAATGCCAGTCCTACAGCGAGGTAGGTGGATTCACGCATCCATCGTTCGCGGCTCGGCTGGGCGGATGCAACGGTTTCTCGCAAACTATACCAGCTCGCTCCACCGAAGTGCGGTCTGCTCATTTCAGACTGGGGCAGATGGATTCGAACCACCGAATGGCGGGACCAAAACCCGCTGCCTTACCACTTGGCGATGCCCCATTGCAGCAGTCTTCTAGTTCATAGCTGGCTGCTAGCGCTTTATTAAGATAGCGACGATGCTCTTACCCTGTC
>JBCBTL010000479.1:0-3054 GCA_039818705.1 Cyanobacteria bacterium J06639_1 | reverse complement strand
CGTCGCCACGGTCCCCCGCGGCAGCGGCACGGCAAAGACCAGCCCCGCGATCGCCGCCCCCGTCGGGGTCACGACTTCGGCTCGAACGCCGTTATCGAATACGGGCACGTGGCGATCGCTCCACAGTTGCGCCACGGCGGGCACGGGGACGGGCATTGTGCCGTGAGCGGCCTTCACCCAGCCTCCTCCAGTGGGGTGCGGCGAACTCATGACCTGCTCGACCCCCAGCCATTCCAATCCGAGGCAGGTTCCCACCACGTCAACGATCGCGTCTACCGCCCCCACTTCGTGAAAGTGAACGCTGTCGAGCGGTACGCCGTGGACTTTGGCTTCCGCTTGGCCGAGGGTCTCGAAAATGCTCAGGCTGGATTGTTTGACTGCTTTGGGGAGGGTGGAAGAGGCGATCGCTGTTTGGATCTCAGGCCAATGACGGTGCTGGTGAGACCCCTCCGAGGTTTTGACGATCGCGTGCGTGGCTCGCAGACCTTGCTTGGTGGTTTCCGTTGCGGCAAGTTCGAACTCGTCGGCGATCGCGAGACTGGCGAGCTGGTGCTGCAAGTACTCCAGCGGCACGCCGCAATCGAGCAGCGCTCCCAAACACATATCGCCTGCAATCCCTGCGGCGCAGTCAAAATAGGCCAGTTTCATCAGTTCGACTCGCGATCCAACGATATTATTTTCTCTGGAATTTAGGGCAGCAGACCGCTCGCTCGGATAATAGGGGTAGGCGACCGAACGATCGCGATCGCCGCTCTTTCAGTTCGAGTGATAGCCATGAACGACCTTTCTCAAAAACGCTGCGTCCCCTGCGAAGGTCAGGTAGCCCCAGCCACCGCTCTAGATATCGCGAGAATGCAGCAGCAAGTCCCCGATTGGGCGCTGATTGAAGTCGATAGCGAACAGCGCATTCAGCGACTATTCACCTTTCCCACGTTCGCGGCAGCAATGGACTTTACCCAGGGCGTTGCCGACGTTGCCGAAGCCGACGGCCATCACCCTGCCCTGCTCACCGAGTGGGGCAAAGTGACCGTGACTTGGTGGACGCACGCCATCCACGGCCTCCACGAAAATGATTTCATTATGGCGGCGAAGACCGACGCACTCGCTCGCGAGCGAAACATCATCTAGGCGAGTATCACCTAGGTGAATCACGGGTTGAGTGACACCCTCAAGAGCGATCGCCTCTCCAGTTTTGCCATCTCTTCAGTTCTGCCACTGCGCCAATGCCGCCCGCGACTGTTCGGCCACTTGCTCGACCTCGTCGTTGGCGAGGGTTTCCAAGGCAGTGCGGGCGGCATCTCCACCCAACTTGCTCAGCGATAACGCCGTTCGGTAGCGTAGCTGCCAGTCATCCGACTCGATGCTCGGCAGCAACACCTCTACAGCACGAGGATCGCCCAAATCTCCCAGCGCGGCGGCGGCTACCGTTCGCACGAGCGGCTCGTCCCCCTGCAACGCCGACACGATCGTGTCGTAGGCGCGCACGTCCCCTAACTGTCCCATCGCAGCAACCACGCTAAACGACAGCAGCCATTCTCCTTTCTCTTGCTCGTACACCTGAATTAAATCGGGGAGCGCTTCGGGCTGTTGCAAATCTCCCAACGCAGCGGCAGCAGCGGCGCGCACGTCCACTTCAGGATCGGAGAACAATGCCTGTCGCAGCAGCGGCAACACCTCCGCAGGTTCGTTCAGCGTTAGCGTACCGATTTGGCTAATGGCTGCGTAACGCACCCGAGCGCTATCGTCCTGTGCGGCTGTGGATAGCAATACCAGCGACGTTTCCGCATCTAGCTCGCGCACCTGATTGACCGCTTGCAGGCGATCGCCTAAGTCTTCGGATTTCAATAGCGTAGCGATCGCCTCTGCACTTGCCGCCATAGCCCGTCTCTCCCCTAGCTCGTCCACTCAGCATAGGACGATTTCCAGGGGGATGAACGGGATGAGAGCGATCGCGATTCTACTGAGGGCGAGGAGCGGGGAACTTATCCGGCAGCGTGAAGTACTTCACCTCCATATCCTCCACCGCGCGGGTCATAAACCGCCGGAAGATGGGAGCCACAGCCGTCCCGCCCGCCGTGCCGCGCGCCATCGGCGAGTAGTCGTCGTTGCCAATCCATACGGCAGTCGCCATCTGAGGCACGTAGCCGACGAACCAAGCATCGCGAAAATCCGAAGTCGTCCCCGTTTTTCCAGCCACTTGCCGACCGTCCGGGATTTGAGCCTCTTTGCCCGTGCCCCCGCGCACTACCGATAGCATCATGTGATTCAGGCTAGCCACCGACCAGGGATCGAGGGTTTGCTCTTTGATGGGTTTGGCCTCGTGCAACACCTCACCCCGTGCATTGCTCACTTTCAGCAACAGCGTCGGTTCGACCCGATAGCCTCCATTCGCAAATGCCGCATACGCCGCCGCCATTTCCAGCGGAGTCAAATCGGCTGCCCCCAACGACAGCGACAGCACGGGTTCGAGTTCCTGACGAATCCCTGCCGCATACGCCGCGTCGATCACGCGCTGAATGCGCACGTTATCTGCCAGCTTTACGGTGGACACATTACGGGACTGCGCCAGCGACTGGCGGAAGGAAATTGCGCCCGCGAAGGTTTTGTCGTAGTTGCGGGGGCTATAAGGGCGAGGGCCGCCGTAAAAGGTTTTAGGGGTATCTTGTAGCGTCGTGCCAGGGCCGTAGCGTCCGGTTGCAAGGGCAGCGTAGTACACGAAGGGCTTGAAGGCCGAGCCGGGTTGACGGTGAGCTTGCATGGCGCGATTGAACTGGCCGCGCTTGGAGTACACGCCGCCCACCATCGCTTTGACATATCCTGTTTGGCTTTCAACGGCGACTAGCGCGCCCTGACCAACATAGCTTCCCCAGGACTGCAATAAGCCAATGCTATAGTCCACGACCTCTTGGGCATCCCGTTGCAGGTTCATGTCCACGGTGCTTTGCACGCGCAATCCGCCACGCAGCACCATATCCCGCCCGTAGCGCTCGATTAACTCCCCTTCGATCGCGTCACTAATCGCCGGAGCCTGTTGAGCCGTAAAGGAAGTCACCC
>JBCBTL010000478.1:0-3057 GCA_039818705.1 Cyanobacteria bacterium J06639_1 | reverse complement strand
TGCGCGTGCGGTGGCGATGGTTTGTCGCGACGGGACGGTTTGTCATTTCCTCGACAGCCTTGGCCCGCAATTCGGGAGTGGCATGAGGGTGGTCTGCAATGGCTGCGAGAACTTCACGAGAGGGTTTATCAGCCAACGTTGCCAAAATGCGGGCGGGCGCGTTCGGATTGTCCGCGATCGCCATCCAAACCGGGAACTCGTCAGTATCGTCACTGCTCGCGAGCAGCGCGAAGTAGGTTTCAGGCAGGTCAAAACGCGATGCGAGAAACGCTCGTGCTGTCGGAGTACCATCTACGATCGCGTGTAGGAGAATCTCATCGAGAGGGAGTGTGCTTGTATCTGCAAGAATATCGAGGATTCTTTCTGTTTCTGCAGTGTGATGGCTCTGCGCCGTCATCTGCTGCACGATCGCGTATTGCACCCACCCCACCCGAGTTAGCTCTTTAAACAGGAGGTGTAGCGGTGTGTTGGCATGCTTGCCTACTTTCCAAAGAATAGAAGAGTTGATGTCGAAAGCTAGTTCTGCTAGCACGTCGCTTGGGGTGAGAGGATGAGCTGCTACTCGCGCTCGGATACGGTCACTTTCATCTGCTGCGAGCGTGCGAAGCATTTCAGGAGTCACTTGCGCGTGTTCAACGACCATCTGGCGAACCTGCCGAGACTCATCGCGGGCTAAACGGAAAAGAATCGATTCAGATACGTTGGGATGAGCCGCTATCTGTTGGCGAATATCGCGATTGCTATCTCCGACGAGAACGTCGAGTACAGCAGTCGAACTGCTGAGATTCGCAACGACTAAGGAGCGAACCTCCACGAGTTCGTCTTCAGCTAGGCGAATCAGAATATCTGGGGGGGCGCTGGGGTTTTGAGCTAATGCTTTGCGAATATTAATTTCGGGTCTACCGATCAGTTCGCGCATGATTTCGACAGGCACGAGGGGATTTTTAGCTGCTTCATAAGCACCAAACCGCTGCCATTTTTCGAGCTCGCTATCTGATGCTCTCTCTATGGTCGAGACGAACGCTTCGTCATTCAGCTTTGCCCCGAGGATTCGTCTGGCAACTTCGGCAACTGAAGGATCGCGATCGACTGCCAGAATTTTCAGGGAATTAAGAGGCGTGTTTTCGTTTCTCACAACAGCTTTGCGGATGTTGCAATCGCTCGACAATCGCCCGAGTTGCTCCAGCATTTCTGGACTAGCCCCTGGGCTGCGAGCAAGTGATATGGGATCGATTTTTGCGGCGATCGCTGCCAAAATCTCAGGAGTCACGTTGGGATGGAGAGCCACTTTCTGATGAAACATGCCATTTTTATATGTGGCCAATTGCTCCAATATTGACGGACGCACGCTTTTGCAATGGCTCATTGTAAATAGGTAGTTGTTCAAGTACCCAGCTTGATGCACCCAAAACTCCGCGATAAACCGGGGAACGTCACAGATCGTCGCCAGCAGCTTCAACTGTTCGATTTCGAGAGCGTCTGGTTTGTGATTCGCAAGATGCTCGCCAACAATTGCTCGAACGCGAGCATCGACAGTCTCGATCGCTTTTGCCGTCGAGCTTTCGTAAAATGCACTCCCTCTAGCCAGAGAGATTTCACTCGCAGTGACTACATCTAAAAGTTCGGCGATGATGTAGTTCGCCAACATTGGCAGGCTGAAATGAACGGGCGATCGCCTGAAATCCAAGTATCCCAAGTCGAATTCGCCTGCAAGATTGACATGCGATCGCGCAGACTGACTAACGTTCGGGACAGGGCTATCCGTCAATGTATTTAGGACTGAGGGAGGTGCATCGGCTCGCAGCGTCCACTGAAGCTGGATATCTTCGGCTGCATGGAGAACAGCCAGCGCCACAAAATACTCGGGCACTTCCTCTAGTGCAAGCAGGGCTTGCAGAGTAGGTTCTGGAATTTTGTCGATGGAAAATTTCGAGTCGAGAACGATAAAAGAAAACGCCGGATTCTGCAGGACGTGCCTGGGAAACTCTTGCCCGAGCTGAAAGAGAACGTCGCTGTAGACATTAGGATTCTGCGCAACGCTTTCGCGAATCGAGGCATCTGCAGATTTCGATAAAGCTTTGAGTATTTCGGGATGGGTCGTTTCAGTACTTGCAAGCGATCGCAGCTCTGCCGACGTATATTGATTCAGCATGGTTTTCAGGAGTCTCTATTAGCAGGGATGAGTGAGTTAACCCAGACGCGCGCAGCCTTTGAAGCAAGGAAGATACTTCAAACTAGCTTCTCTTGTAACGTTTCTATCGCAGTTTGACACGTTCGCGCCGTCAGCTCCTGAAAATCGCTGCTATGAAGACTGGAGTGAGGGTAGAGCGATCGCTTCTCTCTATCTGGACGGCATTATCTTTTTTAGGGTACGGTAGCAGTCCTGCTGAAGAGATTATCAAGCACTAGCCCCTAAATGCAGCATTCGACACCATCGCGACCTACCGTAGCTAGCGTGACGCGCGAGATGGCTCGCCTAACCCGAGCCGAGCAGGAAGAACTACTGGCGGTGTTGCAGGGATTGCTGGCTGCTGATGCGGGCGGGGGAAATAGGCGATCGCCCTCCACCTCTAGACCCTTCACCTATCGCGGCCCCAAAGGTGGCAAAGGCAGCATCGAACTCAAAACCATCAACGGCTGCGGCCCCTATCGCTACCTGCGCTACTGGTCGGGCAACAAACACCGCTCGGTCTATCTCGGCAAGGCGGAGGATAAAGAATCAAGTTCTGAAGAGAGCTAGTAGAAACCATTTTCAAGTATCAGAAACGTGCCGCATGATATCGTCACCGTCAGGATAACTATCGAAATGCCCAATGCTATGCGACTCAGTACATTTTGGGTGGGAAAGAAAGCCATAAATACACCTGCCAACCCCCCCAAATATCCCAAAATAAGAGTTGATAGCTCTATTTCTACAAGGATTGTGCTGTGAGGAAGAGTCTGTAGATTTCTTCGGGCGAGCAAATGCAAATCGTCAGAAGTCAGTAGACCAGTACAAACTCCTACGGAATAGCCTATGAGCATGTAAACGATCAGTTTCCAGAATAGACCGTTCTC
>JBCBTL010000477.1:0-3059 GCA_039818705.1 Cyanobacteria bacterium J06639_1 | reverse complement strand
TAATGGTTGTGATAGACGGAACCCATTGCGACCAGACCAGTGGCTGCTTCCACAACTCTGCCGTCGGTCAGCTCTACGCCGCTGAGCTGATGGTTTTCGCCCAAGAATTGCGCGATCGGGGCTTCGTATAAGGGATAGCCATGGTCGGCCAGCTTTTGCTTCATCGCGTCGCTGACTTCAAACATTCCGTGAGTGAGTACCGAAATGTAAGGGGTAAACCAGTTGAGCACGAATGCCGCGTTGATTTGCCCCTCTGACCCCGCAATCAGCACCGACTTGCGATCCCACATGTCGAAGCCATCGCAAATCATGCATACGTGCAGCGTATAGCCCGCGAAATCGTACACGTTTTGCATATCGTCTAGCTCGGGCAGTACGTCGATTACGCCCGATGCCGCCACTAAATACTTACTGCGAAAAACTGAATGCCCTTCGCTTTTCTTGCCAACCTTCACTTTGACGGCAAACGTCTCGCCTTCATCCGTCACGTCTTCCACGAAACCGCGCAGAAAGTCACCGCCCCAGTCGAGCACCTGCTGCGTGCCGTGCTTGACCAAATCGCGACCGGGAGTGTCAGGATCGACTCCGAAATAATTGCGCAAATCCTGCATCCAGAACGATCGCCCTTTCCCCTTCTCAATCACCAGACAGCTCAGGCCGTATCGCGCCAGGTAAATGGCCGCAGACAGGCCACCCGCGCCGCCCCCCACCACGATCGCGTCGTAGACTGTATCGAGCCGAGTATCTAAATTTTTGCTGGTGAGTTTCATCGTGATCGCTCCAGGACTTGAGGACGACAGCAGAGAAGGAGCGCGTGTTCACTTCTCTGCTGTGCGGGATATGAGAATGGAATCTAGCCGACGAATGCCAACCGAGGCTCGGACACGCCTGCCGACTCAGTGCCCTTCAGGTACGCCAGCATCGTGTCAGCGTCAGACACCTCGAAGGGGTCGGTGGGGCAGTTGTCCGCGAAATCGGGTTCGACGAACAGTTTCTCGATCTTGCCATCGTCTACCACCATCGAGTAGCGCCACGAGCGCATCCCGAATCCGAGGTTGGACTTATCCACTAACATGCCCATCTTGCGGGTGAACTCGCCGTTGCCGTCGGGCAGCAAGTAGACGTTCTTGGCTCCCTGCTGCTTGCCCCACTGGAACATGACGAAAGCATCGTTCACCGAAAGACAAACGATCTCATCCACGCCCTGAGCTTTGAACTCGTCGTACAGCTCCTCATAGCGAGGCAGGTGGTTCGAGGAACACGTGGGAGTGAACGCACCGGGCAGCGAAAACAGGACAACCTTCTTACCGCCGAAGATTTCAGCAGTGGTGCGATCCTGCCAGCGATAGGGGTTCGGCCCCTCCACCGACTCGTCGCGGACGCGGGTTTTGAACACGACTTCAGGTACGCGATCGATAACCATAAAGACCTCTTGACGGGTGTAAAGGTGTGGAGCGCAATTTTGCAGCTCGCTTTAATCAGAATAATTCTGAGATAGGAATTATTCAATAGATAGAAATACTCAAAGAAGCATTCTATTCCGAACTGCTAGGATAGTAGAACTTAGGTTTACCCATCTGCGCATCTGTCTGGAGGTATAGCGGTGTCGTCTGAAGCGATCGTTGGCGTATTGAGATCGAAAGGGTTGCGGGTAACACCGCAGCGGTTTTCGGTGTACGAGCACTTACTCTCTCGCGACGACCACCCCACCGCCGAGCAAATGTTGACTGAGTTGAATCGCGATCGCCCCGTTCTTTCTCAGGCCACTGTGTACAGCGCTCTGCAAGCCCTACGCGAAGCGGGCTTAGTGCGCGAAGTTCTGCTCGAAGAAGGGGTCAGCCGCTACGACGCAAACGTCGATCGCCACCACCATTTCCACTGTCGCGACTGCGGGGCGATCGCCGATATCGCCTGGGAAACGTTCAACTGCGTCGACCTCAGTCGCCTCCCCGCCGGACTGCACGGCGACGAGTACGAAATTACGGTGCAGGGGACGTGCGATCGGTGTCGGGCTGAGTAGCTTGACTTTCGAAGATTGCATCTGCCATACATAGCGATCGGCCTTCGGATAGGTTGGAGAGCTACATCCAACCCGCAAGCTAACTGAGTGACTGCGTATGGCTGGAACTTTCCCGAAAACAGTTGTTATTTATGCAAAAGCCAACGGTAACGAACCTTTCACACAATGGCTTCAATCCTTACGAGACGGTCGCAGCCAGAAACGCATCCAAGCCCGCTTATACGGCTAGAGCGAGGAAACTACGGTGACTTTGCTGCTGTAGGCGAAGGAGTGTCTGAGTTAAGAATGTTCTTTGGTTCGGGCTACCGAGTTTATTTTGGAGAAGACAGCGATCGCATTGTCGTGCTGCTCTGTGGAGGCGATAAAGGCACCCAGCGTAAAGATATCGAACGAGCAAAGCGATACTGGAAGGACTACTTGGAAGATGCGCAAATACAGAACTCTGAATGAAGTCACAGTTGAATACTATCGGGAGCATCCAGAAGAAGTTGACGAATTCCTCAAGGTTGCCTTTGAAGAATATGCCCTCGATAGCGACACTGAAGCATTGTTTTCAGCGCTCCGGATTGCAAGCGAGGCCAAAGATATCTCTATCTCACCGAAAGGAATCATCGGGACTGACGTACAGAAGGCCTGGTCAGAGACAAGCCACGCTCAACTTACAGACCTCAGTACGATTATGCAGGCTTTGGGATACCGACTCGTACCTGAGAAGCTGCACTCGCAAGCATCATAGCCATTGAGCTGCATCATAGTTTCGAACGAACTGAACTGCACGATCGCACAAGTGTATTTCATACGACTGAGTAAATTGAAATGTCACAACGAACGCCCTGTCGAAATCCTGACTGCTCGAATACGGTCGATCCTCTCCTCGTAGAACTCTGGCAGGGACTCTGCGCCGATTGTTTTCCGCACCAAAAGCCAAAGTCAATTCAAGCTCTAATCAACAACAACAAACAACGGCAGCGAGAGCGAGTCATTAATGCCTGAGGAATCACCGATCCAGTCGAAGCACTTCTAAAAGCTCATCGCACCG
>JBCBTL010000476.1:0-3065 GCA_039818705.1 Cyanobacteria bacterium J06639_1 | reverse complement strand
GAAAGCTTTCGATCCCATATTGTCCCAATCGGGAGCTAGCCAGGGCTTATCGAATGTCACGGTGGAATCTGGCCCAGAACTGATGGCTGATGGCTGCGACGCGCTCGTCTTGGTAACCGACTGGCCAGAGTTTGCCGATCTGGACTACCAGGCGATCGCCGCCAAAATGCACCAGCCTGTCATCATTGACGGTCGCAACTTTTTGGATGCGAAAGCGCTGCGCGACATGGGCTTCCAGTACGTCGGCATCGGTCACGCGATCGCCTAATTCTCCGGCGACCTCTGGCTGCGAGTGATTGCTACCGGAAGGTCGCAATAGCGATCTTCAGGCTGCCTAGGACGTTTGAGCTACCCAGAATGCCGTCGCAGTCAAGAGCTCTATGTCCTCACTAAAACGTCAATAGCAATCAACCCAATCCTATCTACCTAAAAGTGCTGCCCGAAAGCAGAGCAGCACTTTTAGATCGGCCATTGACAGAGCTGCGATCGCGTTGGAAGCCTGCCGATCCAGACTCAACTGTTACCGACCGCGCTTGAGTCCGCGTCTAGACCAGCCCGTAGTGGCAAAGATATAGACAAACAGAATGCCAGAAACGAACGCTCCTGCCGCCCATTTGATAAAGTTTTTGCGCAAATTGAGAATTTGAGCCTGCACGCCACGCTTCGTCTGACGGTTCGCTTGGCGACCCGCAGAATCGATCTCTGCTAAGAGCTGCTTGCGAATCCCCTCTTCGCCGTTGCCGACGATGGTGCGCCCTTGCTGATTGAAGCGACTGGCTAATTGCTCTAGACCGGGGAGGGGGGCTTGTTCCACCTGCTGCGAAAACCGATTCACCTGGTTAGCGAGCTGCTGGGTTTGCTGTTCTGCAGCCGAATTGACTTGATTTTCAATCCGACTGAAAGCATTCCAACCTAGAGGAGCCAGGATGAAAAACCCGAGACCGAACACCAACGACATCCAGGACAGCAGCAGTACCAAACGCTTTTCCCAGATCGACCGTCCGTAGGCGCGCCCTAGAAAGACCAACGCCAATCCGATCAGCGGGACGGGCACTCGCTCCACCAACTCGCCAAAAACGCCGAATTCCCACTGGGCATTGGTAAAATCTGCCGGATAGAAAATATTCACGATGTCGAAAATAGCCAGCACGAGGAGTCCATAACCCACTGCTCGCACCGGAAAAACACTTTGCCACCGCGCGTCATCTGAACCCATCATGAGCTGTCCTCAACCTCAATAGCATTCTGCACGTTTCAAACAATCAAAAAATCTCGCGATCGCCTTTCGCGATCCGCTGCGACTTACGAGGCAGGGAAGCGATCGCTCCACCAAGCGTACCAAGCAGGCCACACCCGCTCTAGCTCGGCAAAACTCGTCTCAGCTTCGTCGTCAGTCCCAGCCGGTAGCGACATCAGCGTCCACAAACAGCGGCGATCGCGAATCGACTCGCGACCCAACAGCACGGGAATAGCGCGATCGAGCTGCAGATCGTAGGAGTTGCGATTGGCCTCGAACTGCTGCTTATCGACCGTACTCGGCCCATTGGGATTGATACACGAAGAGAGATACGCGCGATCGCCGTGCCGAAAGCGAACGTGGGTGCCGACTGCGGTTTGCTGCTGCACTAGCTCGGGTACGTCGTCTTTGGTGCGAATATCTTCAGGGTGATACTCGCGCAAATACCGACGAATCTGGCTGTCCGTGATGACGAGATAGTACATCTCGATGTCGAGCTGGCGATCGCCCCCTACCTTTTCTGCAGATGCATACTTCTCCGCGGACGCATACTTCTCTGCGGGTGCATAAAGAAATTGCTGAGCCGCCTGCAACGCGGGATAGAAATAGCCATTTTCTCTCGCGTCTACGTCCAGCGCTTGGCTGGATTGAAGGTGCCACTCCGACAGCGGTGCGGCCTCCTCTGAAAACGCGTAGGGACGCGGTTTACCCAGGCCAGGAGCCAAAATCGTGCGAGCCAACACGACTGCTACACCCGCCGCCAGCAGCCCCAAACCCACGACGCGAGAACGCGATGTCGTCATGATGGCAGAGCCTCCGACGCGTCACGCTCCTCGGTTGTCCCGCCATCGAAGAAGTCATCATCTTCCCAATACGCATCATCCGGCGGTCGCGTATCGTAGCGATGCTGAAACCACTGGCAGAGAAATCCGAACGCCACCATGGCAATCACGCCAAAAATCTGCGACCCACTGCCGTGGTGCCAGTAATTAAATGCTTCTTTATCGCCGCCCGCTACCACGAGGGCGAGAATCGCAATCCGAATGCCGTTCACGAAAAAGGCGATCGCCACGCCCAAACCGGGCAACAGCCAGCGATCGCCTTTGCGCAGTGGAAACACCAACAGAAACATGATGCTCAGTTGCAAAATCGACCACGCCGACTGCACCCCAGAACAGGCCATGTTCACTTCAATCGCACCTGTCGGCAGAAGAATGTAAACGCCATCGCGCGCCACGTCAAAGCCCAGGTAGTAAAGCATGACGTTGGACAACTTGGCTGTCAGCAGGCGAAAGTCATACACGCTCTGAAAGAAACTGATGATTTGATGCTGGGGCTGAGCGAGGATTGCCGCCACGATCAGCTCGCGCCAAAACCGCTTCAGTTGTCCGACTCCAACCGCAATTAGACCGAACCCCAAAACCGAAAAAAAGGGCGTTATCTCGAACAACACGCCGTCATAGACGTACGCCCACCAACTGCGCAAAAGCACCCAGCCAATCAAACCGGCTCCCACCAAACTGGAGCCAACATCGCTGATGAGCTTCAGGGTCGGCAACTTGCGCTGTACTAATACGATCAGGGCAGCCCAACCGATGACGCTGTAGGTTAGCCGCTCGAAATTCCCTGTTAGGCGATACCACAGCCATAGGTGCACGACCATCAACGCGCCGCCGATGCCGAGCAACCAGAACTCCACCCGATCGATCGATTGAATTGAAAGGCGAGGATTGCGAACGTTCATGCCTGCCACTTTCTCCTAGCTCGCGGTGATTCTCGCGTTCCGTGCCGCGTCAGTATCGTGACGCATTGGACGCGTCAACGTCAT
>JBCBTL010000475.1:0-3068 GCA_039818705.1 Cyanobacteria bacterium J06639_1 | reverse complement strand
CTACGTGTTGGCGATCGCCGATGCAACTAATCCGAAAACCTATTTGCTCGATGCCGACACCTACACGGTAGGCCGCATCGAAACCTGTAATGTTTGCATCGACAACCAGTTCGTGTCGCGCCAGCACGCTTATCTCCAGCGCGTGCCCGTTCCCTCCGGTTCGCCCGAGTTTACTTACGTGTTGGTTGAGGGCAATCCGCGCGGCACGATCAGCACCAACGGGGTGTTCGTGAATGGCGAACGGGTGACGAAGCGATCGCTCGTCAGTGGCGATGTCATCCATTTCGGCCCCGAGGTGAAAGCCTATTTCTTCCTCGTAGCTCCCCGCACGGGCAGAACCGAATCTTTGCAGGGCAAAGTGACTCTTTTGAGCGACCAGACGGCTCAGACGCAGCTCGCGATTCACTTCGATGCCATGTTGGATCGCCTCTCCCAAAGCGTGCGCGACACCCTCGACGAGCAGAACATCATGCAGACTGCCGTGCAGGAGTTGGCACTGGTGCTAGATGTCCCCTGCTGCAACGCGGGCGTTTACGATTTCGAGCAGCGCTGTTCGTCAATTAACTACGAATATGCCTCCGAAGCTGCTCCCTCCCGACGAGGGGTGGTGACTCAGTTCTCAGATGCTGCAGATATTTACAATCAACTGCTCGATCGCCTGTCTTTCCAGAGTTGCCCGCTGACGGCAGATTTGCGCACGGTGCAGCCTCCTCAGACCCATTTGGCCTTTCCGATCGCGGACGATAGCGGCGTGATGGGGGATCTGTGGCTGACTCGACATGCCGATTTGACGTTTAGCGATCGCGATATTCGCCTGGTCGAGCGAGTGGCGACTCAATGCGCGATCGCCATGCGCCAGGCTCGACTTTTCCGGGACGGTCAAACTCAGCTCAAAGAATTGCAGCGTCTCAACCAGCTTGCCGACAATTTCATCAGTACGGTGTCTCACGAGCTGCGCACGCCGCTGACCAACATGAAAATGGCGATGCAAATGCTGCGAGTCAGTTTGGGCAAAGAGCTATCGCTACCGCGCGAAATGCACGATCCCAAAACCGAGCGGGGTCGCATCGCGCAGTATTTCCAAATTCTGGATGAAGAGTGCGAGCGCGAAATCGACATCATCAACGATCTGCTCGACCTCCAGCAGATGTACGAGCAGGTGAGTCCGCAAACCGAGGCGTGAGGGCGATCGCTGTTCGGTCAATACGCGGCCAATCGCTCTTTCAAAAACGAGATCAGTTGGGATGCAGTGCCCTTAGTAAGGCGGCGTTGTTCCAGTTCGTCGGGCACGATCGCCCCTTGCGCGTCGTAGAAGTCGGTCAATAGCTCGGCAGATTCGACGTGGCGGAGGCGATCGCTGAGCTTCTCGTACAGTTCGGTATCGAAATACGAAACTTTGCGCAGCAGCGTGCGGATGTAGCTTTTTTGCGATTCGCTGGCGGGGTGGTCGCGCCAGTTGGCTTTGCGATCGAGCAAGATAACGGTAAATCTCAGATGCTTCTCGATCCACTCGTCTGCGATTTCGACCAAATGCTGCAAAGACGGAGCCGCCGCCAGTTCGTGCATTTTCGTTTGGCTAATCCACAGCAGCGTCGCGCCCGAGTCCGGTTCGTAGCGTATTTGGAGCAGATCGCCGCCGTAATCCGGCTCCTGCTCGGGAATTTTAACGAACCAGCAGCCCCCAGATAGAGGAGTCCAGCCGTAGCGACTCGGCAGCATCGTGTCGGCATCCAGCAGCAGATCGACGATGACGCGATCCATGCGTTGCAGCAACTCGGTTTCGTCGCGCAGCCGTTGAATTTCGGCTTCTTTCTGAACTTTGGCTTGCTTGGCCGCACCGATTTCGCTCAAATCGACCGTGGGGGCGAGTCCGAACAAGCGATGCACGGTCTGAAGCTTGTGCCGCTTGGTGTTGTCCGCGATGTCGAGAACGAGACAGTCTTTTTTGCCCTTTGATTTGCGCGTCCCGCGCCCCACAATCTGCGAAAACAACAGCGAAGATTGCGTCGGACGCGCCATGATTAAGCACTTCAACTGCGGACAGTCCCAGCCTTCAGTCAGCACTTGGCAATTGGTCAAAATTGACAGCTCGCCCGAGCGAAACTGCGCCAACGCAGATTGTCGCTGCTGCGGAGTTTGCTTGCCGTGGACGGGGCGAGCCGAGATATCGAATTTCGCGAAGGTGTCGGCCAGCGCGATCGCGTGTTCCACCGATACGCAGTACACCACAGCGGGACGGCTCTCACCGTAGCGCATCCAGCTTTCCACCACGAGCTGATTGCGATCGCTTCGGTTCACGGCTTTGTCGAGATCGCTGACGACGAAATCTCCTTGGCGCGATCGCACTTTATCCAGTTCGAGCTGCGTTTCTACCCGCACGACGCGCAAATCGCAGAGATATTTGGGAATTAAGTCCACGAGCGATCGCGTAAAACACAGCTCGTCGAACACCTCTCCCAGTCCGACGCTTTTGTTGCGCTCGGGGGTGGCCGTTACGCCCAGACACTTCGCCCCTTTGCAGGTGAGGGCATTGATGGTGGCTTGCCAGCTCTTGGCAGGAGCGTGATGTGCTTCATCGACCACCACCACGCCAATTTGACTGGGATCGACCTGCTTCAAGCGACGGTGCAGCGAAGGAATGCTAGCCACCACAATTTGACGATCGAGTTCCACTTGCTGGCGTTTGACGATGCCGATATCCGCTTGCGGCCAAGCCTGCTGAATTTTGGCGATCGCCTGTTCCAAAAGTTCCTGGCGGTGAACCAGCACGAACCCTTGTTTGTCCGTTCCGGCGAGCTGGCGTTTTAATAACTCGGCAAACACGACGGTTTTGCCCGCTCCCGTCGCCATTTGCACCAGAGCGCGATCGACCCGCTGCCAACTGGAGGCGATCGCGTCGAGAGCCAGGGTTTGGTAGGGGCGCAGTTTCATATTTATTTATTAGAACACCCGCGACGTGGGTGCTGTCGCGGTCGTCGCGATCGTGCGCTTGCGTTTGAATGTCAGTAGGATGACCGTATCTCGTGCTGGGAGCCCCGAGGATGGACAGCAAGCCGCTCAAACTAAGC
>JBCBTL010000474.1:0-3077 GCA_039818705.1 Cyanobacteria bacterium J06639_1 | reverse complement strand
GGGTGATTCTGATTCGCTTTGGCGGGGGCGTGCGCCGTCGCGAAACCATCGATCCCGAATATACGTATGCTCCCTTCCTACGGCACGACCTCGCCAAACGAGGAACCCTGTTCGCCAACATGGAACTCGACCAACTCGATGGGGTGACCACCAGCCACGGCGAAGGCACTCTCTACCTGCTCACGGGGAAATACGGCAGCTTCACCAGCTTCGGTGGTCTATCGCCGCGCTTCGAGTCGAAAGTCCCGACCCTGTTTGAGTATTTGCGCAAGCACTACGCCATCAGCGATCGCGAAGTCCTACTCATTAACGGCGAAGACCGCACTTCGGAAGAGTTTTTCTCCTTCAGCAATCATCATCTGTACGGCGTGAACTACCGCTGTCAGGTGCTCAGCCTCTATCGCTACAAGGTCTATCGCTTGCGACAGCTCCTCGCCTCGGGGCAGTGGAGTGGAGAAGAACGGGAGCTGAAGCAAGCCGAACTGAAAGAGTTGGAGGCGCTCGATTATCGCAACCCCAGCGGCTACCAATACCCGCCCGAACTGGCGGACTTCTGGGACGAGTGGCATCGCAACTATCGCGACTCTGGGCTGATTAATCCCCGAGGCGATCGCGGGCTGACGGAATTGGCGATTTGGGCGATGCAGCGATTGCAGCCGAAATTCCTAATGGTGAATTACCAGGATACGGATTACGTCCACTGGGGCTACCCGTCTCACTACACGCAAGGCATTTCCATCATCGATCGCGGTATCGAGCGGATTACCGAAGCGATCGCCGCTCTGCCTGAATACCGAGACAACACGGTTTTATGCGTTGTTCCCGACTGCGGACGGGACTCGAACCCGTTCCTGGCCGTACCCTATCAACACCATTTCAACTCGCGCTCCGCCCACGAAATCTTCGCTTTGTTCGTCGGGCAGGGGATCGCTCGCAACCGGATTGTCGAGCGCAAAGTATCCCAAGTAGATGTCGCGCCGACGCTGGCACACCTGATGGGATTTCGGGCTGAGTTTGCCGAAGGTGACGTGCTGGAGGAGGCGATCGCGTGAGAAAGGTGTTGCGGTGGCTGTGGATTTGGCTGGTTGGGGCGATCGCCTCTCAATCGTTGCTGGCCTCCCTGTTCGCATTGGGATGGACGTATCGCTGGCAGCAGAGGACTGCCGCGCGCCGCATGTTTCATCGATCGGCGATCGCCTCTCAGAAAAGCTGGATGCAGTTCGCGAGTGAGCGAGAAGCCCTCGCCCCCATGCGGGACGTACCACGCTTGTTTCGCCGCCAACCGGGAACGCCCCAACCGACGCGACCCGTTCTCAAACAGTTCCACGCGGCACTGCACGGAGCGTGGACGAACGCTTCTTGGGGCAGCACAGGCATTCTCACCACCTGGACGCTGACTCTACTACCTACTCTGCTTTGGGCGTTCGCGTGGTATGCGGGCTGGCACGTCTCTTTCGCGAAGATGTACGAGCACTCCGAGGTAGGAGTCTCTCTGGGATTGACCGGACTGGTGCTGTTTTCTCTGGCAATGCTCTACTTGCCGATCGCCCAAGCTCGTCACGCGCTCACAGAGGACTGGCGCAGTTTCTTCGATCGCCGAGTCAATCTCGCACTGATTTGGCATCGTCCGCTGTTCGTACTGCTGCTGGCTTTGGGGTACGGACTCGCGGGAATTGCGATCGCCTTCATCAAAATCTTGCCCGCCTTTTTCACCGCGATGAATCCCGATTTGGAAATGCTTTCAGCGAGCGAGGCATTGGAAGTGCTCGACCGTTACTACTTTTGGACGGGTGGGCTAGCGATCGCGTTGTTCGTGGCGTTGCGAACGGCAGCGGCCAGAATCTACAGCGACGCGCTGATTGACCTGTGGCGACAAGCGAGAGTGAAGCCTTCAGCCTTCCATATTGAGGAGTTTCGGTTATTGGAGTTGATGCAGGTTGAGTATGGCGATCACCGTCAGTCTAGCGGCGCGCTACGCAAAGCAATCGGTTCGCTGGGGTGGGGTAGTTATCGGGGAGGATTGTTGCTCGCGACGGCACTGGTGTGGAGCGTCTTCAACTTTCTGCCGTTTGTCTCGCAGTTCGGGAACTACCAGCCGGTGCGAGGATTCCTGAATCAGCCTTTAGTGCAACTGCCCTGCTTTCGATACGTTCCAGAGAGCCTGGAGCGTCCAAGCGCCTCAAATGTCCGAGCTGAAAGCAGCTTCTAAATTGTTGGCGATCGCGGACTTATTCGGGTGGGCTAGTTTCGCGAATCAACCCATCCACTCCGAAAACCCATAAGTTCAATTGGACTTCATCTCCCAACCAAGCAGCGTAGGTTGAATGGTCTTCGAGATCATCTCCCGTGAGCGGGTGAACGAAAACCGTCAACTCACCTCGCTTGCTATCTAGCCAAGGGATGAGGCGATCGAATAACTGGCGATCGAACGCGAGCTGACAACTCCAGCGAGGATGCGGCCCAATCGGTTTCTGATGAATGCGACCCACTTCGACGCCGAAAAGCTTTCCAGCTTCGAGGCATAGTGACGTGGCAAACTCTACCGAGTCTGAGTCGAAATAGACGTGCGCGTGGTATTTCTCGAAGTTGTTGACAGGCCGATTGGTCATCGAACGACGTTGAATAACACCCAGTGGAAATGTATCTGCGAATCGCGATCGCGATTCAGAAAGGGGCCGCCGAGACGCCTCTCCAAGCTTGAGGTCACTTGTCCGAGCGATCGCCCAAGGGCAATGTGCAGAAGTCAAACGAAGTGATAAAAGTAATAGTCATCCGCGAAGTCCTGTTCGCCGAGAACGTGCTCGATCGAGTTGTGCCGCACGAGCCGTCGCCCGACAATCACCGCTTCACCTCGGGATAGCCCCTGAGTGCGCACTAACCAGTCCACTGCCTCAGAACCGACAAAGCAGTTGCGGTAGAGTTTCATGCGATAACGGCGATCGCCGATATCGAGACCGTCAATACTCAACATTTGTCTGCGCAGTCGTTCTACGTCAGCCAAGCTGGAGAGCTTCGCGGGAACGAGCCGACGGTTTTCGTATTGGAGATCGCCATCGAGAATAGCTTGTTTGAGGTGC
>JBCBTL010000473.1:0-3077 GCA_039818705.1 Cyanobacteria bacterium J06639_1 | reverse complement strand
CATGGCGAAGCTCGCACCAGGACGACGGGCAGGCTTCGAGATCGGGGCTACGGGAGAACTAGCCGCGAAAATAGCTGTCGTCGTCGGCAAGGGTTCGGCCTCGGGAGCCGTCTCGGGTTCGGGCGCGACGGCTTCGATCGCAGCGGCAACGGGGGCGGGAGCAGCGTCGGCAACGACGGCAGAGGCTTCGGCCACATCAGCCACAGCAGCAGATACCGCTTGCTGAACGGGTTCGACAACTGTTGCAGATAGCTCGGCTGGAGAAGAAGGAACGGCTGCCGCAACCTCTGAGACGACTTCGGATGCGCTCTGAGCCGGAGCGTCCTCGCTCTCGCTCCCCGAAAAGATCGAGCCGACCGTTCGGAACAACCCGCCGAACAGAACGTTCAGGAATCCGAAGATTCCCCCGAAAATGGCCTTGACGATGCCCATAGCTGCCCCTGATTTCTACATTTGTCGTAAATTATAAAGTTTTTCAACGCCGGATTCTCAGAATTCTCTCTTCAGGCAGAGAACCCTCTCGAAAGCCTGTCTTACGGTCGTTGGAGCGCCTCGCGATCGGCGCGATCGCCCCCAAAGTCCAAGTTGAGAAACATGAAGTCGTGGCACGAGCGCGCGCGAGTCGTCGTGCTGTTGAGTCTGGAGGCGATCGCCATCGGTTCCAAATATCTCTGGTAGAGTTTGTGGTACGCACGGGCATGTCGGATGGTGTTGGTGACAGCTCAGCGACTGCCTGTGGAGGCTGATTTCGAGATCCTCAAACGCGAACTAATGTGAAACCGAGCATGTGCCGCATTCTGGTTGTTGACGACGATACGATTACGCAACTGACGCTGGAACGGGTTTTGCAGCGTCAGGGCTATGACGTGAGTGTGGCTGGAGACGGACGCACGGGGTTGGAACTCGCCAAGCAGCTCAAGCCCGCCCTGATTATTTGCGATTGGGAAATGCCCGAGATGGACGGGCTAGAAGTTTGTCGAGAAGTGAAGGCGCTGCCCGAGCTATCCACGAGTTTCTTTATCCTGCTGACGGCTCGGGGTGAAAGCGACGATTTGGTGACGGGGCTGGATTCGGGAGCGGACGATTTTCTCTCGAAACCGCCGAATATCAACGAACTGAAAGCTAGGGTGCGCGCGGGATTGCGATCGTATCAGCTCAGTCACGCCCTGCAAGAACAGAAGCACCTGCTCGAAGCGGAGTTAGCCGAAGCTGCCGATTACGTGCGATCGCTTCTCCCCGAGCCGCTATCGGGGTCGGTCGCAACCGATTGGACGTTTCTGCCGTCGGCTCAACTAGGAGGAGATAGCTTTAACTATCACTGGCTGGACGAGACTCACCTAGCGATGTATCTGCTGGACGTGTCCGGTCACGGCGTAGGGGCAGCGCTGCTGTCGGCTTCAGTCATTCACGTGTTGCGATCGCGATCGCTTCCCAACATCAATTTTCAAAATCCTCACGACGTATTGCGCGCGCTCAACACCAGCTTTCAAATGAGCGATCAAAACGAGAAATATTTCACGATTTGGTACGGCGTTTACGATGCCGAAAGTCGGCAGTTGACGTATTCCAGTGGCGGCCATCCTCCTGCCATCTTGCTGACGGGGCAGCCCGCAGATGACGCACCCAAACAGCTCAAAACGGGAGGGCTACCCATCGGGATGCTGCCCGAGGTCGAATATAAATCTCACCAATGTCCACTCCCCGTTGGCAGTACCCTTTACCTCTACAGCGACGGGATTTACGAAGTCGTGCTTGCAGATGGACAGCTATGGACGCTCAATGAATTTATCGACTTAGTGCGCCAGCAGCATCAACCCTCGACCCATCCCGCCACGATCCTGCAACGCATTCAAACCCTCTGCGATCGCGACACGTTTGAAGACGATCTTTCACTGCTGCAATTTCAATTTGCCTGATCTCGAACGCTAGAACGCACCCTTGCAGCCAAAGACCCAGCGATGTACTCGAAGACCCATCGCCCTCTAGACTGTGTGCAGACACTCGTAGCCGTGTGGCCGAGCGGGAATGTCGTGTTGCGTTGAGGTCGAGCCGTGACAAATCCTGTATCCACACCAGCTACTACGCCTGACAGTCGAGCCGAACTGCAAGAACTCGTGCGCCAACAGCTCGAAATGATGCTGGAGCAGGGGAATTTATCGGGGGCAAAGGCGCTGTTAGTTCCCGTGCAACCCCCCGATATCGCCGATGCCATTTCAGGGTTGCCAGAAGCGCAGCAGGCGATCGCCTTTCGGTTGCTCTCGAAAGACGAAGCGATCGAAGTCTACGAGCATTTCGATTCGGGGTTGCAGCAGGCGATCGCGCATGATTTCAAGCGTCAGGACGTGCTCGACATCGTCGATAAAATGTCCCCAGACGATCGCGCCAAACTCTTCGACGAACTCCCAGCCAAAGTCGTCGCCAATTTTTTAAGCCAGCTCAGCCCCGCCGAACGTCAAGCCACGGCACTCCTGCTCGGGTATGAAGCGGATACTGCCGGCCGGATCATGACTCCCGAGTACATTTCGCTCAAGGAGAGCATGACCGTCACGCAAGCGCTCGATCGCATTCGCAGCCTCGCCAGCGAAACGGAGACTATCTATTCTCTATACGTTACCGACGCGGCACGACGACTCACGGGCATCCTCTCGCTGCGAGATTTGGTAACGGCTTATCCCAACCAGACCATCAACGACATTGCCACCCGCGACATCGTCTCTGTTTCTACCGACACTGACCAAGAAGAAGTAGCGCGCGTCATTCAGCGCTACGACTTTCTGGCCGTGCCCGTAGTGGATGCGGAAAATCGCTTGGTGGGTATTGTCACGGTCGATGACGTGATCGATATTTTGGAGAAAGAAACCACCGAAGACATCTACGCACTGGGCGGCGTTCAATCCGGCGGCGATAATTACTTCCAAACCAATCTGCTGACCGTAGCTCGCAAGCGCGTCGTGTGGCTGCTAGTTTTATTCGGCACCAGCACGATCACGGGGAATATCATTGCCGGTCAAGATACGACATTGGTGGGCATTTTGGCTCCATTCATTCCGTTGCTCACGGGGGCTGGAGGGAACGTC
>JBCBTL010000472.1:0-3087 GCA_039818705.1 Cyanobacteria bacterium J06639_1 | reverse complement strand
AGTTCGAGTTTGATACTGGCCATGCCTTCTCTCGCCCGCGCGTGCGTATCCCAACTCTAATGGTGCTGAAGTACGAGACGCGCATGACGCAAAACGAATATCTGCGCGATTCTGCGGCGCGATCGCCTTCCCCATCTGACTGTGACTTATCCTCTTCCTTCGATCGCCAAACAGGGAGCGTCGGAGGCAAAGATTTTGGATGACGGGGACGAATAAGTCTCAAAAGGCGATCGCTACCGCATATCCAATAGGTCGTCTGCCAATCCCAGATAATCATCGCGTTTGAGATACGACACGTCTCCAACCTGACGGCTACATTCTCAAAACATTAGCCGACCATCTTCACCAAACGCAGCAGCCTGCCCACCGATCTGAAACCGAAGCCAACCTTGTGGAGCAAATGGGTCTCGGTTTATCTGCGCAGGATTGGGAGCGCTACCACCGGCTCGTTGCCGAGCGGCGTGCCGAAACCCTCTCAGGTGTCGAACAGGCTGAATTGATTCAGACGAGCGATCTCATCGAACAGGCTAATGCCAAACGCATGAGGGTAGCGATCGCCTTGGCTAAACTACGCAGCCAGTCTCTCGCAGAGGTATGGAAGAAACTCGTAGCGTCGATCGCCTCTCTATCTGAGGAAGCGATCGCCTCTTGACCGACATCCCGTTGCGGTGGGATGCAAGTGCGACGAACTCCAGTTACCCTGAAGCTACCGCAGTCGCCCGACGCTTCACCGTGACCCACGATCCTTTAACCGAGCGCCTCCTGACCGACCTCAAAAGTGACGACGAATCGACCCGAGCGCGAGCGACGCAAGAGTTGTGGCGAGCCTGGTTTTACCAGAAAGGCGCAGCCGGATTCGCACAGATCGAACGCAGTCAGGCGCTGATAGAAGAAGGCAACGTCAATCGTGCTGAGACCATTCTCTGCGACCTGATTCGCGCCGAACCCGATTTCGCAGAAGCTTGGAATCGTCGCGCCGTGCTGTATTTCATGCAAAAGAGCTATCGCAAGGCGATCGCCGATTGTCGCGAAGTCATTTCGCTCAACCCAATTCATTTCGGCGCGCACAACGGACTAGGGCTGTGTTTCGCAGCCATTGGGGAGTATCGAAAGGCGATCGCTAGCTTCCGCCGCGCCCTCGACATTCAACCCCACGCCCTCGAAAACCAACGCATGATCCTCGAATGCACCCGCATGTTGAGCTGATTGCGCTAAATATCTGGAATGGATAAACCTCGGCAAATCACTTTTGCCAGTGAGTTCTTGATTTCCGTATGTCGAGGGATCGCTTCTGTATCTCCCGTTTGTGGATTCATCCAAATAGAGTGGCGACTACCCTCACGCTTCAAAATGCATCCGTGACGGCGTAGGTGTTTCAGCAAAGCACTACGCTTCATCCAATAGATACCGTTTGACGGATTGCGCCTTCCGGGAGTCCTCGCAACGCATCCTGTCTCCTGTCTTCGAGAATCAGTTCAATAGCCGCTGCCACGCTCTCTACACACTCTTCAACTGTCTCGCCTTGACCGTTTGCTCCAGATACTTCGAGGCAGTAACCAAAATACCCGCCCTCTGTTGCTTCTTCGATGATTGCCGTGAATTCGTTACGCATGGCGATCGACCTGTTTGCTCTCAATCTCAGACTGATTCAATTTAGCCTCGCTCGTTCGGGCGCGATCGCCTTTACTAAATAGTCTGAAGTACGACGATACGAAAAACTCTTTGATGGGAAATAGCAGAAAGGTCAGCGGATTGATGGTGACGATGATGTTGCGGGTGTCCCGTTTCGCCGCGTTGACAATGCTGCGAGCCACGCGATCGCTTGACATCACTCCGATCGGATTGAGGTTGCTTTTGAACGGCCCCAAAATCAGCTTGCGAATGACGCAGGGAGCGTCTAGGCGGCGCAAAGTAACTAAGTCACCTAGAGTGCGTTTGGATAATTCGTATAGCGGACTGACCGCAGGGCTGACTTCGGCTTCGGAAGTGTTGACCCAGACTTCCTTGGTGGCGATATCTTTGTTCGTTTTGACGGTTTCGAGGAACTTTTCCATCAAACGCCAACTGGAAAAAGCGTTGATTTCGTAGGATTTGGCGATCGCCTCCGCCGTTCGTTCGCCGTGAACGTTGATGCCGTGGTTGAGAATTAGGATGTCGATTTTCTCGAAGGCTGTCGCCAGCTCGTCTTCGCTACCAACCTGCCACGTTAGCGTCTTCACTTCCAGCGCTTCGCCGTCGAGGTCTAGTACCACCGGATCGGATTTGGACGAGATTGCGGTGACTTTGGCTCTGGCGCGGTGGAGTTCGGCGAGGAGCGATCGCCCCATCGTCCCCGAGGCTCCGGTGACGGCAATCTTCTTACCCTTGAGCGATAAAGCCGTGCCCATCAGCTTGTCTACCAGCGACAGCGTACCGCTATAGTAGGCGCGATCGTCGTCGAAATGATGCCGCCAGTGGTAAGCGCGATTCACCATCCAGGGGGCAGGCACGGACTGGAATCGACCCGGCATGTGGGTGAAATCGGTCAGCTCGCGCGCCCAGCCGAAGCCGAGACCGCGCAGGATGCAACTGGCTAGAAATGCGAGCGTGTAGAGCGCGCCCGTCAGTGCTGCCCAATGGAACGGATGCCACTGCCAAAAGCAGAGCGCCCAAAACGCCCCCGTCAGCACCAGCATCACCAGACATTCCGGCAGGTCGTTGTGCCACTGCGCTTTCTGATAGATGTCAGCGCTGGCGAAGGTCAAATCTTGACGAAATACGCGGTGATGCCAGGCGTGATGCCGATACAGCCACGCCCACTGATGCGAGAGTGCGTGATACACGTCCCGGACGATTTCCGCCCACAGCACCGACCCCAGCCCCCAGGCCGACATCGCGATCCAAAATGAGGCCATACCCGCGTCCACTTCCTCACCGCCGCCGCGATCGCCTGCGAGACTTGCCCGAACGTGACGAACCGTGACGTTTTGTTGCTTTCCCTGCCAGTGTAAGGCAGTTTTGCAGCGGTGCGAGACTCAGGCCGGGATGGGCTTAGAGAGCGATCGCCAGACCGATAACCACCATGAGGGCGATCGCGCCCAGAACTTG
>JBCBTL010000471.1:379-3095 GCA_039818705.1 Cyanobacteria bacterium J06639_1 | reverse complement strand
AGGCGCACTCAAGCTCAAGGAAATCAGCTACATCCACGCGGAAGGCTATCCGGCGGGAGAAATGAAGCACGGGCCGATCGAGCTGATGGATGCCAAAGTGCCCGTGGTGGCGATCGCAACTCCCGGCTTGCTTTACGAAAAAGTTCTCTCCAATGCCCAAGAAGCCAAAGCCCGCGACGCGCAGCTCATTGGCGTAGTCAGCATGGAGGACGACACAGCAACTGAAACCTTTGACGTAACCTTGCCCGTCCCTCAAGTCTCTGAATTGCTCTCGCCCCTCGTGTCGGTGATTCCGTTGCAGTTGCTCTCGTATCACATCGCCGCCCTGCGCGGTCTCGATGTCGATCAACCCCGCAACTTGGCGAAGTCGGTCACGGTGGAGTAGCCCTATATCTAGGCTAGGCAATCGCCGCGAACATGTCAGCGACGGTGAGTTTCAATGTGATTTCCATCACTTCAAGTTCGGGAGAGGCGATCGCTGTATCCCCTTTCAACGTCACTACTTCGCGATAGGCACCTTTGTCGAGTTTGAAGATGGCGATCGCTTCCGACCCCGGATCGACGATCCAGTATTCGGAAATGCCACAGGCAGCGTACTGGTCTCGTTTGCGAACGTAATCGCGATCGCGGCTGCGTTTTCCAGGTGAAACGATCTCGGCTACCAGTCGCGGGGGCGGCATGTCGAGGGTGATGGTGAGACGTTTACGCGTTAACGCCCGATGCTCGGATCGCAACACGACGAAGTCGGGATATCGATTGGCGGCATCTCGGGCTTGCAAAACCGGAACTTGCACTTCGCACGAGTGAGTGCGAATGAGATCGAGTGGGTAGCCTGCGCTGGCAAGCTGAAATTGCAGCCAGTTTGCCAAAAAGTCATTCGACCCCGATTCTGGTGGCAATTCAACCAATCTCCCATCAATGAGTTCGTATCGGCGATCGTCAAAGTCACCGAGGTTGAGATAGTCCGTAAAAGTCAGGCGTTGGGTGGCAGTCATGGCGATCGCTCCCGTGCGATGCATTCAGTCTATGGCACGCAACAAATTGAGCTCACCCGACAAATCTTGGTGAGACGCTCGCATAACTTGCTCGAATGGTTGGTAGTACCTTGCTCATCTCGAAAATCCCTTCGTGAGGATTCGGAGATGGCGAGTTGAGATGCGGAACCGGGGACTTGAACCCCGATGGCATTGCTGCCACTAGAACCTGAATCTAGCGCGTCTACCAATTCCGCCAGTTCCGCATTCTGCGATTTACTATGATGACTGATGAAAACCCCACTGTCAAGCCGAACCAAAAAGAGATGCTACGTCCGTCAACCCCCGCCCTATCATAGGCAGTAGCGATCGCGACGGTATCGGCACGACAGATGAACTTTCGGCTTCGACAGGCAGCGCCGTTGCTGCTGGTGGCGGGCAGCCTCGTATGTTTGCACAGTACGACGAAGAGTATTGCTACCCTCCATGCAGCGGTCGCGCCCTATTCCCCCGGACTTGCGAACGGACTCTCGACGCTGCTGGCGCTGGGGATGGTGGGGGTGCTGGGCACGGCAGGGTGGTGGTGGACATCGTTGCATGGGGGCGAACATCCCCGCTCGCGCCGCCCCAAACGCCCTCTCAAAGCAACGCGCGCGCGCATCGAGACGACCTTAGCCAAAGCTGAGGGGGCGATCGCAAAACTGCACGACGATACCATTCAGCGATCGCTGGCCGAGCGCGTCGAAACACAGCGGGCGATCGCCACCTCCGAAACCCTGCGGCTGGTGCTATTCGGTACCAGTTCGGCAGGCAAAACCTCGACCGTCAACGCGCTGTTGGGGCACCAGGCGGGAGAAACTGCGGCCACGTTGGGAACGACGCAGCACGCCAAGCCTCATACCTACACGCTGCCGGGATTTAACGGCACGATCGAGCTGGTCGATACGCCGGGGTTGCAGACAGTCGGAGCCATCGGTGAAGGGGAAGCCATCCAAATGGCCACGGAGGCCGATCTGCTGGTGTTCGTGGTGGCGGAAGATTTGGATGCGGTCGAATACGCCTTGCTCCAGACCTTCTCGGAGCAAGGCAAACGCGCCGTCATCGCTCTCAACAAATCCGATTGCCGCTTACCCGATGACAATCAGATGATTCTCGATCGCCTGCGCGCCAAAACCCGATCGTGGCTACCTGCCGAGCAAGTGGTGGAGATCGCTGCGGCACCGACCCCGATCCTCGTGCGGGAAATGTCGACAGATGGGTCTGCCGTTGAAACCGAAGTGGCGCGTGTCCCCGAGGTGCGATCGCTCACCGAGCAATGCGGCAGCATTTTGCAGCGGGAAGGCCAGCAGTTGCGCTTAGCTGCCGCGATGGTGCGGGCGCAGAATTTGGCGGCGGCAGTGGATGAAGCGATCGCTAAGGAGCGACGCGAGCGAGCCGAACGCGTTGTCCAGCGGATGCAGTGGGCGACGGCTGGTGCAGTAGCGGCAACGCCCCTACCCGCCCTGGACTTGGTCGCGGCAGCGGCCATCAACGCGCGCACGATTTCCGAACTGCACGAGATTTACGAGCGCGAGATCTCCTGGAAGCAAGCGCAAAAGATGGCGAAGGTAGCGGGGAAACTGCTGTTGAAATTGGGCGGAGTCGAGCTCGCCAGTCAGGCCGCCGTCGCATCGTTGAAATTCGCCTTCAGTTCAGGGGTGCCAATGTGATGGTCCGGCAAGCGCGCAAGCCGGTCTTCAAGT
>JBCBTL010000471.1:0-369 GCA_039818705.1 Cyanobacteria bacterium J06639_1 | reverse complement strand
CTGGACTGGCTGGAAAGCGAGACCCCCTGGGATGAAAGCACCATGATGACGCGCTTGCGATCGCATCTGAAACGGGCGGGACGCGCCAAATTCACTCGCCAGGTGGTCGCCAAAACCCTCAAACTGCTCAAAACAGAGGGTACGCGGCAGACAACTCCTGCGGCCAAGCGCACCTCGAAGCGGCGAAAACCGCGCGCCGTGCGGGCATTACCCGATCGCACCGCCGTTCCATTCGCCATCGCTGCCCGCTCGCAGGTGGCACAGGCTCATCCTGCCAGCGCCACGCGGACGGGCGATCGCGCCAGTTAGAGGCTGCACCGATGCCCGAACCGCTCGCCCCCTCGCCTCGCCCCGCCCGTCCGCGACCCT
>JBCBTL010000470.1:0-3096 GCA_039818705.1 Cyanobacteria bacterium J06639_1 | reverse complement strand
GCGAAGCGTTGGAGCGATTGCCAGCATTTCGGGCGTTCTGGTTCGGATGGTACGCTTCGTATCCGCAGAGTCGGTTAGTGCAATGACGCTGCGAACCGTCGCATTAAGGGCAATGGCGATCGCCATTGCCCTGCTCAGCCTGTTTCTCTCTGCGGTTCCCGCAGCCGCCCAACAATTTCCCGCCGAACACGTCCGGGTTCAGCTCGTCAGCGAGATGGAGAGCGTTCGTCCCGGCGAGCCGTTTTGGGTGGGGATGCACTTTCAAATCGACCCGGACTGGCACATCTACTGGCGCAATCCCGGCGATTCGGGGGCAGCGCCGACGGTGGATTGGGTAAGCGATCCCGGAATAGACATCGGTGAATTCGTCTGGCCGTATCCCGAACGGATGCCCGCTGGCCCTTTGCTGAACTTCGGCTACGAGGACGAGGTCTTGCTGATGATGCAGGCCGAACTCCCTGAGTCTTACGAAGCTCGCGAAGTGACCCTACAGGGGGACGCACTCTGGCTGGTCTGCAACGCAGCGTGCATCCCCGAAGAAGCCTCGGTCGAGCTGACGTTACCCGTGGGAGGAGGCGCGATCGCCTCCCTCCAAGCCCCGTTATTCCAGCAAACCCGTCAAAATCTCCCTCGCCCCTCACCCTGGCCGATTCGGGCGGAGGCCACGAGCGATCGCCTCGCCCTCTACGTCGAATCCCCCGAACTCGCAGCCGCAACGATCGATCGCGTCAGCTTTTTTCCTGACGTGGATGGCGTTATCGTCAACGCTGCCGAACAAGCGATCGCGATCGGCAACGAGGGCTTCTCACTAGACGTTCAGCGCGGCTACATTCCCGAACTTGACTCCGTCAGCGGCGTTTTGACGATATCTGAACGAGTGGGTGGCGAGAGTCTGACTCAGGCGTTCGAGTTTGAGGCTCCCGTCGAACTCGTACCCGAGCTTGCCGCTGTACCTGCGATCGCCCTGGCTCCGGCATCAGCCTCACTCTGGAGCGCATTCGGCTTGGCCTTTTTGGGCGGCATCGTCCTGAACGTGATGCCCTGCGTGTTTCCAGTGCTGTCGTTGAAAGCGCTCGGAATTTTGCGAGAGGCCGGACAGCATCCGCAGCGGGTGAGAACGCGATCGCTTTGGTACGCCGCTGGCATTTCCGTCAGCGTGCTAACGATTTCGGCTGGAGTGTTGCTGTTGCGATCGCTCGGCCAGCAGGTGGGCTGGGGCTTTCAACTGCAAGCCCCCGGATTCGTCCTGGTGATGGCCTACCTCATGTTTGCTGTGGGCTTGAATTTCTCGGGCGTTTTCGAGATCGGCGGCGCGTTCGTGGGGATGGGGCAGAAACTCACGGAGCGATCGGGGTATTGGGGCGACTTTTTCACGGGCATCTTCGCGACGGTGGTGGCAACTCCGTGTAGCGCGCCCTTCATGGCAACCGCGATCGGAGTCGCACTCGCGCAGCCGGGATGGGTGGCGATCGCTATCTTTCAAATGCTCGGTCTCGGCTTAGCCCTTCCCTACGTCGTCATCAGTTTCGTCCCCGCCATCCAATCCCGACTGCCCAAACCGGGCGCGTGGATGACCGTCGCTCGCCAAGCCCTCGCCTTCCCGATGTACGCCGCTGCTGCGTGGCTGATTTGGGTACTAACTCAGCAAACTGGGTCGCCAGGATTAGCTGTGGGATTGAGCGGATTGCTCGCGATCGCCTTCGCTGCCTGGACGTTTCGCGTCACGCGAGCAGCAGGAAAGTGGAATCAGCGAGCAGGGGCGATCGCCGCTTCGATCGCTGTGGGGATGGCGATCGCGATCGCGCAAATTCCCACTCCCGTCGCGCCTCCATCTGAAATTGCAGCAGAGATGAATGCGATCGCCTGGGAACCCTACTCGGCGGAAACGCTAGCAAACTACCGCCGCGAGGAAAGACCCGTCTTCGTCAACTTCGCAGCGGACTGGTGTATCACCTGCCTAGTGAACGATCGCGTGGTGTTAAGTCAACCCGACATCCGAGCTGCGTTCGCCGCCAATAATGTCGTCTCGTTGAAAGGCGACTGGACGAACCGCAATTCCGCCATCACGGAAGCTTTGGCTGAATTCGGGCGCGGTGGCGTGCCGCTCTACGTGTTCTATCCGCCGGATGCTGACCCCGTCGTGTTGCCGCAAATTCTCTCCAGCGATCGCCTCCACCAAGTCATCACCCAGTCCGGCTGAAACAAACTGTCCCAGAACCATCCTGTCGTCATTCAATTCACGTTTATGTCAGGTCTTCACTTTCGCCTCCCCGCTCTGCTCGCGGCATCTGCCCTAACCGCGGCGCTCCTGGGTGCTTGCCAGCCCAGCGAAGCCAACTCCTCTACCGCCGAAACTGCGACGATCGCTCAGGCTGCCCCCGTCCGAGTCAACGAACCCGCCCCCAATTTCACGGGGGTAGACAGCAACGGCACCAGCCACACCCTCAGCGACTTTCGCGGCCAGGTGGTGGTGCTGGAGTGGACGAGCCACGAATGCCCGTTCACCCGCAAGCATTACACCAGCGGCAACATGCAGTCCCTCCAAGCCGATGCCACCGACCGGGATGTCGTCTGGCTGTCGGTAGTCTCTTCCGCACACGGCCAGCAGGGATATGTAGAAGGTGATGAGGCAAATCAACTAACCCGCGATCGCGATGCCAACCCTACCGCCGTCCTGCTCGATCCCGAAGGAAACATCGGTCAGCTTTACAGCGCTCGCACCACTCCTCACATGTTCGTCATCGACGCAGAAGGCATTATCCGATACATGGGAGCGATCGACAGCGTACCGTCAGCCAATCCCGCCGATATTCCAGGCGCAACGAATTTTGTGAGCGACGCTTTGGATAGCGTTTTAAGCGATCGCCCTGTAGAAACCGCCTTCACTCAGCCCTACGGGTGTTCGGTGAAATACAGCTTATAAACATTCTGAGACCGAAAACACTGGGCTTCTGCCACTTGCAATTTCTGCTGTTCTCGACTCTAGTTTGTTCGCGATTACCGAGGAAAATTCGATGGATACGAAGCTTGTAAATCGGTTACCAACCGTTCTTTTCTTGCTGCGGCTGAGCATTTTTGCAGTTCTGCTTGTGTGGG
>JBCBTL010000469.1:0-3099 GCA_039818705.1 Cyanobacteria bacterium J06639_1 | reverse complement strand
TGCGTATCGCTCCACGCCGCGATCGCAAGTTCAGGGACGCATTTACACTTCCACTGCCTACCCCGCATCCGAATCGATTCCCCTGCACAACGAGATGTCTTACGCCCACAACTGGCCGATGCGGATTGGTTTCAGTTGTTTGCAATGCGCGGCTACGGGAGGTGAAACCCCGATCGCTGACAGCCACAAGGTCTGGGCGAGTCTCGATGCGGAGCTGCGAGAGACGTTCGCGAGTAAGCAAATCCTGTACGCGCGCAATTACAGCGCTCAGCTCGATCTGCCCTGGCAAACGGTGTTTCAAACTGAAGAGCGGGCTGAAGTCGAAGCCTACTGTCGAACGGCGGGGATCGAGTGGGAATGGCGTTCGGGCGATCGCCTCCGTACGCGGCAAGTGTGTCAGGCCGTTGTCCAGCATCCCCACACGAAAGCGTGGGTCTGGTTCAATCAAGCTCACCTGTTCCACGTCTCGAATTTGCCTCCCGAAACGCGCGAATCGTTGTTGGCGGTGGTGTCTGAAGACAAGCTACCCCGCAACACCTACTTCGGTGACGGCACGCCGATTCCAGATGCCGCGTTAGATGCCATCCGCGCGGCCTACGCCGCCCATACGGTCGTCTTTCCGTGGCAGCAGGGAGACATTCTCTTGCTCGACAACATGCTGGCGGCTCACGGTCGCAAGCCGTTTAGCGGCGCGCGACGAGTGGTGGTTGGCATGGACGAGCCTTACGATCGCGCGATCGCGTCGGGGGAGGTGAGGGCGTAATGCAAACTCAAGCGAAATCGATTCAAGGGTTTCGACTCTCTCCCCAGCAGAAACAGCTTTGGTTGCAGCAGTCTGGGGGCGATACTCGTGCATTTGCGGCGATCGCTTTGGTGCGGGCGACGGGCGCTCTCGACCTGCAAAAACTAGAGGCGGCTCTTCAACAGCTCGTCGAACGCCACGAAATTTTGCGAACGACCTTTCAGGCGCTGCCGGGGATGGAAATCCCATTACAGGTGGTGCAAGAGATTGACGATCGCGAGGCCGAAGCCGTCGAGCTAAAGGCGATCGATCTCAGTCATCTCAGCGAGGCAGAGCAACACGAGGCTATTGTCAGCAAGCTCGAAGCGCTCCGAGCGTCACCACTCCAGCTCGATCGCTTACCCGTCATTGATGTCATTGCGATTCAATGCTCTGAAGATCGGCATCAATGGCTGATAAGACTCCCTGCGGTTTGCAGCGATCGCCGGTCGCTAGAGATTTTGGTGCGGGAACTCGGGCAGATCTACAACGCCAGTCCTGACGGCGAAGTCTTTGCGGAAGCGGCATTCCAGTACATCGACTTTTCGGAGTGGCAGCACGACCTATTTGAAAGTGAAGATGCTGCGACCGGACGCAGATTTTGGCAGCAGCAGGATCGATCCAGTTTGGGCGTGCGTCCTGCCATCATTCGCGTCCCCGAATCTCATCAACCGCTGCAACTTCGTCAGCACGAACTAGAGTTTGCGCCGGAAGCGATCGCGAGCCTCAAAACTCTAGCCAGCGAAACAGATGCGTCCGTATCAGATGTGGCTCTGGCTTTTTGGCAAGTTTTATTCTGGCGACTGACTGGAGAATCGGTTGCCATTGGCGCGAGCTATGACGGGCGCAATTACGAAGAACTTGAAACCGCGATCGGGCTGTTTGCCAAAGTTCTCCCTATCGCTTGTGCGCTCGAAAGTGACGATACCGTTCGTACGGTGATACGGCGATCGCGTCAGGCGGCTAATGAAGCGTCGCAGTGGCAAGAGTCGTTTCTTTGGGAGGACGTAGCTGGCGATCGCCTCGATATTGCAAGTCTCTGTCCCGTTGGGTTTGAAGCGCGATCGCTGCCCGCAACTTACGAGGGAGGATCGCTGTCCCTAGCGATCGAGTCAAACACAGCCACTCACCATCGCTTCGGTCTGCAACTGCACTGCATCGATTCAGCCGAGCTGCGTTTAGAGATACATTACGATGCTTCAGCTTGTGAGTCTGAGGTGATCGCTTTCCTAGCCGAACAGTTCCAGACTCTCATGGCGGGGGCAGTTGCGGAGCCGGATTGTGAGATTGCTAGCTTGCCTTTGCTGGGCGATCGCGAGCGTCAGTTGGTGCTGGAAGCGTTCAACCAGACGGCGGCAGACTACGGAGAGCCTTGCTACATTCACCACCTGTTCGAGCAGCAGGTGGCTCGCACTCCAGAGGCTCCAGCGCTGGCGTTTGAGGGGGAACGGTTCACCTTTGCGGCATTAAATGCAAAGGCGAATCAGCTCGCTCGTTACCTGCAACGACATGGAGTTAAGCCAGGCGTTCCTGTTGGGTTTTGGTTGAGGCGATCGCCCGATTGCATCGTCGCCATGCTCGGCATTTTGAAAGCGGGCGGAGCCTACGTTCCATTCGATCCCGGTCTGCCGCCAGCAGCTTTTCACGCACGCTTGCAAACTGTTCGTCCTCCCGTTTTGCTAACTCACGCCAGCCTCGTTGAGTCACTGACGCTGGACGAGACTCAAGTGCTCTGTCTCGATCGCGATTGGGAGGCTGCGGTTAGCCCCGAAGCGACGGAGAATCTTGACGTTGCCGTCATTCCAGACCACCTCGCCTACATCCTATTTACGTCAGGTTCGACGGGTACGCCCAAAGGGGTGGAGATCGCACATCGCAATGCGTTCAACTATCTCCGAGGCATTGTCAGCAAACTCGATATCGAGCCGGGGGATAGTTTTGCCACCGTCTCTACGTTTGCGGCTGACTTAGGCAACACCGTTATCTTTCCATCGCTGTGTCGGGGTGGCTGTTTGCACGTCATCGCGCGCGAACGACTGACCGATCCGGACGCTCTGGCGGAGTACTGCCGTCAGGAGGCGATCGCCTATCTCAAGATCGTACCTTCGCACCTCGCAGCGCTGCTAGAGGCCAGCGATGCCGCCAGCATTCTGCCGCGCAAATACCTCATCTTCGGAGGGGAAGCCTCGTACGGAGCGGATATCGATCGCATTCGGGCGTTGGCTCCTGACTGTCGCATTCTCAACCACTACGGCCCTACGGAAAGCACGGTGGGAGTGCTGACTTATCCCGCGGTGGAATCCCCCGGCGCGTCTGAC
>JBCBTL010000468.1:0-3102 GCA_039818705.1 Cyanobacteria bacterium J06639_1 | reverse complement strand
CATAGATGCGGCTCGCCCCCGAAACGTGTCCCAGCAATTCCAAGACGCGCCCGTAGATATCGTTGCCATCGGTGTCGAGCAACAGTTGGCGCTGCACGATCGCCAGCGCTTCCAAGTAGCGATCGGCGATTCCCGGAGCAGCCACTCGCTCCAGAGTTTGCACGGTTTGATTGGATGGCGGTGAGTACCGCGCGACAGTGGAGCGCCGCCGTAACTCTAACTGCGCGATCGCCTGTTGTCCCAGCGTCACGAGAGCTTCGAGCTGGTCGTCAGAGACCGAACGCGGCACCCGATCGGCCACAGTAAGGGTGCCGACGATGATACCGGTGGGCGAACGCAGAGGTGCAATAGCGCAAAAGCGCACGTAGGGCGAGCCGTTCACAAGAGGATGCCGCGACCATTCCCGATCTAAGCGCGCGTCGGGAATCACCTGAACGTCTTGCTGGTCGAAGGCGATCGCGGCGCCGCCATCCGTCCACGTATGTCGGGCAACACCGACACTCACCGGATCGATATCGCTATCGGTCAACGCGAGCGCCGCGATCGGAGCGTCGAACGCGAGGGCGGCCAGCTTGACGAGCTGCAGGAGAGGAGGCTGCGCGGACTGAAAGGGAATGCGATAGACTTCGATCGCTTCCTGCTGGCGACATTCAACCTCGGTATTGCAACTGACACTAACCATATACTGGGTTCCACAGGTTGGGGACAGAACGACGCGACCGACGATGCGCGATCTGAGTCTTAGGTAAAGGCACGGACTCGGTTGAGTGCATCCAGAGCCCAAGTGCACACAAAGTCGAGCTTACAGCGGCAACTGGGGAACGGGACTCCCGCTATATAAACTTAAGTAGAGTTTGTGAATTCATCGTGAACTTGCGTCTCAAACTCGCGATCGCCACCGAACGGCAACCGCGAAAATACGAGAGAAATGCCGTGCGTGCGCAAAAATTCGCAAAACGCAAATTTGCAAAACGCACATGCGCAAAATCCGATCTGCGCGATCTCCGCTTGCCAGCACCGAATCGCGCTGTCGCAATTGGCGCGATCTGGTACCGAAATCCCAGCCAGAATCCTAGCCTGAAGCTGCTCTGGATAAGCCTCGAAGCCCAACCCGTGTGGGTAAATCGATTGAACCGAGTGCGGGAATAAAGGGATAGTGAGATGAAGGAATCGCGGTAGGAGAGTCTAGCGATGACGGTGACGCAGGGTTTAGTGGGATTAGCGCTCGGGGTTTTGGCGATCAAGGCGATCGCGTCTGTGCTCGGGAAGGGGAATATTCCGGTACTCAACTTCGCCGTTTCAGGCATTTTGCTGGCGTTCGTCGGGTTCGAGCTGTCGGTGTTGGGACGGGCGCTGTGGGAGCGTTGGGGCTAGGTCGATGGCACGTCGCGAGGTTCGAGTCCCGGGGGAGCCAGAAGACCATCGCGGGGCGATCGCGTCATGACGAGTACGGAGCATCGGCCACCTTCAGGCAGGTCAAGCCGCAATGAAGCGGTGGCTTCCGGCTGGCAGTTTTGGATCGATCGCGGCGGTACATTTACCGACATCGTCGCCCGCGCGCCTGACGGTCGTATTGAGGTGCGCAAAATGCTCTCGGATCGTCCCGATCTCTATGCAGATGCGGCGCTTCAGGGTATTCGCGAGACGCTGGGGTTACCGACCGATGCGGCGATTCCGACTGAGGCGATCGCGGCGGTCAAGATGGGAACGACGGTGGCGACGAATGCTCTGCTAGAGCGGAAGGGCGATCGCGTGGCGCTGGCGATCACGCAGGGTTTCCGGGATGCGCTGCGGATCGGCTATCAAAATCGTCCTGATATCTTCGCTCTCAACATTCACTTGCCCGAGCTGATGTACGAACGGGCGATCGAGATTGAGGAGCGGGTGGGGGCGCGCGGTGAGGTGGTGGTGCCGCTGTGCGAAGCGCGCGCGCGTCGGGAGCTGCAAGCTTCGTACGACGAGGGGATGCGGGCGATCGCGATCGTGCTGATGCACGGCTACCGCTATCCCGCGCACGAGCTGCGCGTCGCCGAACTAGCCCACGAGATCGGTTTTACTCAAATTTCGGTATCCCATCAGGTCAGTCCGCTGATGAAACTGGTCAGTCGCGGCGACACGACGACGGTGGATGCCTATCTCACCCCCGGACTGCGGCGCTACGTGGATGGGGTGGCGGCGCAGCTTCAGCAGACGCGGTTGATGTTCGTGCAGTCGAACGGGGGCTTGACGGACGCGCGGCTGTTTCGGGGACAGAACAGTATTTTGTCTGGGCCCGCTGGCGGCGTGGTGGGGGCAGCGCAGGTCAGCGCGATCGCCGGGTTCGACCAAGTCATCGGTTTCGATATGGGGGGCACGTCCACCGACGTGTCGCATTTCGATGGCGAGTACGAGCGCGTGCAGGAAACGGCGATCGCGGGGGTGCGCTTGCAAACGCCGATGCTGGCCGTCCATACGATCGCGGCTGGGGGCGGCTCTATCCTCAGGTTCGACGGCGCGAGATTGCGGGTGGGGCCGGAGTCGGCGGGGGCGCAGCCGGGACCCGCGTGTTACGGCAACGGCGGGCCTCTGACCGTGACGGATGCCAATGTTCTGCTGGGCAAGCTGCAACCGCAGTTCTTTCCGGCCACGTTTGGCGCGTCCGGGGATTTGCCGCTGGACGTGGCGAGGGTGCGACAGCAGTTTGCGGAGCTGGCCGAGCGCGTCAGCGCAGCCACGGGCGCGCAGCGATCGCCCGCCTCTATTGCTCAAGGCTTTCTAGATATTGCCGTCGAAAAGATGGCCGGGGCGATCGCCCGCATCTCCATTCAAAAGGGTCGGGACGTGACCCAGTACGCCCTCTGTTGTTTCGGGGGAGCGGGAGGGCAACATGCCTGCGCGATCGCTGACGTGCTGGGCATGACGCGCATCTTCATTCACCCGCTCGCAGGGGTGTTGTCGGCCTACGGCATCGGCTTGGCAGACGTGAAAGCCGAGCGCTCTCGCTCGGTGGAGGCCGAGCTGACTCCCGCCTTAGTTGGCGACCTGGAGGAGACGATCGCGGCGCTGAGCGTGACCTGTGCTAATGAATTGGTATCTCAAGGCATCGAACGCGATCGCGTTCGG
>JBCBTL010000467.1:0-3102 GCA_039818705.1 Cyanobacteria bacterium J06639_1 | reverse complement strand
TCCGGCAATTGTCGGAGTCTTTTTTGTTTGGGTCAACGATTGGATCTTTCCGGTCGGTGGACGAGTTGCCAGGAAGGAATGCGAGCTACGACCCGCGTATCGGGAAAATCGGGGGGATTGAGATTGCTTCTCACCCAAGCGTAACGACCGGGTTGAAGTTGATTGAGCTGGGTAAGGCGATCGCCCAACTGCGGCGTGTAGAACGTCAGAACGATCGCGTCTGAAGCCCCCCCCAGCGGGTCGTCGTCCGCAAAGACAAAATCAACCGCGTGCGTTTGCAAAATCGGAGCCAGCGTCGGCTGTGCGAGGGCGGTCTCGATCGCGGGGTTGTAGTTCCCCCACAGTCCCGTTGCATAAAGCATGACGATTCCTCCCCACGGCCCGAGCAACCAGCCCCACTGCCAAACTCGGGCGCGGCGGCGAACGGATACTCTACGGCGATCGCCCCAGCAAATCGCTCCCGGAATCAACCATCCCAGCCCCGTTCCTATCCCAACCCAGCCGTAAGTGGGATCCAAATCGAGAGGGGCAACGTGAAACGCGATCGCCCCTCCTGTCAGAACGAGAGCACAGGCGATCGCTCCCAGCGCGACACTCAGCGCAGAGGGCAGCCAATGCGATCGACGATACAGCTCGGTGAGATGGCAAAGACTCACAGCGGCGATCGCACTCGCAAACGGCATGAGCTGGAGTGGGTAATACCACGTTTTGGTCTCGAAGAGGCACAGCAGCAGGAACAACGTCAGCGGAAACCCGAGCCAGAGCCATTTGCGTCGGTACTTCGTCTCACGCCAGGCAATCAGCACGCCGGGAATGGCGACCACCGGCCACGGAAAAGCGTTCGCGGGAATATTCCAGAAGTAATACAGACCTCCCGCATCGTGAAAATCATCGCGCGAGAGCTGAAAAAGAAGCCCGAACAGGTTTTTCGAGGGGAAGCGTCCCGTAGCGATCGCAGCTCAGCCCCAGCCAGATCGCCACCGGAATGAATCCCATCACCAAACCTACACATAGCGCAGGCGATCGCAAATGACGGTGACGGCCACGTTCGCCAACAAGATACGGCAGCAACGCCACGCCCGCCAGCACCACCATGAAACTTTTGACAGCGAATCCGAGACCGAAGGTCGTGCCAGCCAGCCAGCGCCAGCCAGCCTGACATTCGGGATGCGACTCTGCACGTACCAATGCCCACATTCCGAGCAGTTCGATCGCCGTTAAGGGAACGTCTTGAGTTGCCAAGCGCCCCGCCTGCATCCAAATCGGCGTCGCGGCCAAAATTGCGGCGCTGAACCACGCGATTCGCTCTGGCACGCAGCGGCGAGCGATGTCGTAAAGCAACAGAATCGCGGCAAAACACGCCAGCACTCCCGGCAAACGAGCCACCCGGTCGCTGATGCCGAAGAGTGTGTAGGCCAGCGCGATCGCCCACTGGATGCCCATCGCGCGATCGTAAATCGGCTCTCCCCACCACTGCTGCGTTACCCAATCGCCAGACTCCACGATCCAGCGGGCTTGCTGGGCGTACCACCCCTCGTCGTGCCCCATCAAACTGTGCTGCTCGCTGCTCACAAGCAAGGGAACACCCGCCCACAGCAGCAGTGCGAGGTAGGGCTTCGACCGGACGAAGAGGCTGACGAGCGAATTCCAACGCGGCATAGGATCTGTTCTCGTCGTCGCCCCCACAGTTGCTCGGAACCCGCGCGAATGGGGATACTCGAAATCTGCATCGCACTCTATCAGCTTTGCAGACTTTTGATACGAGCAGAGTGAGGAGCGATCGCCATGCCCTACGCGCTGGGAGTGATTTGTTACGGCTGGCACGAGGCGGCGGCTGTCTTAGTTCGAGACGGAGAAGTGATTGCAGCAGCGGAAGAAGAACGATTTTCGCGCCAAAAATTCGACCCCAATTTTCCCGAACAGGCGATCGCCTTTTGCCTCAATCACGCTGGTATTTCATCACGAGATTTGAGCGCGATCGGCTACGGCTTCGACCCTCGCCGCCGATTGGGGTCGAAAGCACTCCATCTCGTTCGCTACTTCCCCGCTTCGATGCAGCTCGTCACCAAGCGGGGCAAGTTACTTCAGCGCATGAATCAGATTGAAGGAGAATTACGCGATCGCCTCGATTTTACGGGCAAAATCTATCGTCTCAATCACCATCTTTGCCACGCTGCTAGCACCTTTTTCGCCTCTCCATTCGACCGCGCTGCTATTTTGACCCTCGACGGCGCAGGAGACTGGGAATCCTGCTGGTGGGGAGTCGGAGAGAACGCGAGTATCGAGCAATTTAACGCGATCGACTGGCCGCAATCGTTAGGGCATCTCTACGCTGCATTTACGGAATACTTGGGATTCAAGCCATTTTCTGATGAATACAAAGTGATGGGATTAGCGCCTTACGGGGAGGCGAAATATGGCGATCGCTTTGCCGACATCCTCTATCCCACGCCAACTGGCTACCATCTCAACCTCGATTACTTTCAATTTCAAACTGGCCACTTCCCTCGCTATGGCTCGAAACTCATTGAAACCTTCGGCCAGCCCTTGCACGACTCAGGGAATGAAATCCCTACCCACTATTGCAACGTCGCAGCATCGCTCCAAGCGCAGCTAGAAACCGTCATTTTCCACATGGCTCGTCTCGCCACCGAAAAAGCCGACAGCCGCAATCTCTGCTTGGCAGGTGGAGTCGCCATGAATTCAGTTGCCAACGGCAAAATCGTCGCGAAAGGATTAGTCGATCGCCTCTATATTCCCCCCTGTGCTTCAGATGCAGGAGTCGCGTTGGGTGCTGCCTATTTAGCGCATCTTTACAGCATGGAACACTTGAAAAGACATCCCGTACAGTCAGCTCAATTAGGGCCAGAATATGGAGATGAAGCGATTTCGAGTGCCATTCAAAACGCAGGTTTGCAGGCCGAAGCGATCGACGAGCCCGCAAAAGTCGCGGCTGGCCTCATTGCCACGGGGAAGGTTATAGGCTGGTTTCAGGGACGGATGGAGTTTGGGCCGCGTGCGCTGGGGCACCGCAGCATCCTCGCCGATCCGCGTGGCCGCGAGGTGCAGCGGCGCGTCAACGTCCAGATCAAGTTTCGCGAG
>JBCBTL010000466.1:0-3105 GCA_039818705.1 Cyanobacteria bacterium J06639_1 | reverse complement strand
AAGGCGATCGCCAGGGCAATGCCGCACAGCACCATCGTCCGGCGCGTGTTGGCTTGGATGTCAGCGGCAAAATCCGACTCGGGAATCACCAGCACGACTAACCATTCCAGCCCGCGATCGTCCCGGAAAGGCGTAACCTCCACCAAATGACGTTGACCGTTCCAGGGAAACCACTGCTGGCTCGCAGCATCGATCCGCTCGAAACTCCCAAACTGCTGGAGGAGAAATCGAGATGCGGCCTGGATCGCCGGATCGGAATGGGCGATCGCGCTCCCCCGCGTCGTGTCATCTTCTGCTGAAATGAATGGCGATCGCGGGCTAGACGATGCGACTAAATCTCCAGACGGCTCGACCACAAACGCTCTGCCTGACGAGCTAATCGCCAACTCCCGCAAAAAATTAGAGATTTGCGACAGCGTAATCGTGAAGCCGAGTACGCCCTTCAACTCACCTCTGGCATCAAACACGGGTTGCGCTGCCGTTACCACTGAGCCGGAAACCGATTGAGCTGGAAAGATCGGGCTCCACATCGGCTGCTGAGCGCGTTCTGCCGCCAAGTACCACGGGCGAAACCGCTGCTCGGGGCGATCGCTGCTTTTGAGGAGCTGGGAAGGCTGCCCCACATCATCCAGCTCGTAGACGTTCCAGCGAAATTCCGTCGCTTCGTTCTGGCGCAACAGCAGATAGTCGCCCTCGCTCTGATGGTGAATCCCCACGACCGCCGCTTGCCGATCGCCATACAGCACGGTGCTGCCCGGCGAGGTCTGCTGAATTTGATGCCAAAAGAAATTTTGCAGCGCGATGTCATCGTCAACGTCGATCGCGCCACTGTCGATCGTGGCAGCAAAGGCATCCATCAGCACGTACGGCGCGTCCAGATAGTCGTGCAGGTGAGTCTGAATGCGAGCGTTGATTTGCTCGCTTAAGGCGATCTCTAGCTGCTCGACGTTCTCGCGACCGTTGCGGATGGACAGCCACCCCGTTAACCCGACTGCCCCCGACAGCAGCAATGCGAAAGGAACGGTCAACATCACGCCGAGCGGAATGCGGCGGCGATCGCCCGAGCGAGGCCATGGAAAGCGTCTGTTGACCACCAAATTAGAGCCACATTGACGACAGTGCGATCGCGATTAACAAAATCGGCAGATCGCCGAGCGCTGTTTGAAAAGATCTTATCTTCACGGATTTCAGACGCGTGTCCGTACTGATAACCAGATTGCGGCAAGCTTTAAAATCTTTGTTGCCAGAGATGTTGCCTCGTCTGCGTCTGCAGCTAATACCGAGCGATCGCGCAGATCTTTCCCTTTAGCAGATCTTTCCCCTCAGCCAGCAGGCTCGCCGAGCCAACAGAGCCCGCAAGACGTTAACCCGCAAGACGTTAAGGATGATTGCGCGCGATCGCGACTCAGTCAGAAAACTTGATTAAGCCAACCTTGCCCGCGCGATCGCCTTCCTAAACTGCGGAAGAGGCGATCGAGAGCTAGCTCGCGAGCTGCTGAAATGGGGCTGAATATGTAATTCCCTTAATTCCGATCGGAATACCGGGGTTTTTGTGGCAGAATCAATAGCGCATTCAGACGGCTAATCATTTCAAGGAGCTTCGAGCCATGTCACTCCGTCTCGGCGACACCGTCCCCAACTTTACGCAAGCCTCCACGATGGGCGACATCGATTTTTACGAATGGGCAGGAGATAGCTGGGTCGTTCTGTTCTCGCACCCGGCAGATTTCACGCCCGTTTGCACCACCGAGCTGGGCATGGTTGCCAAGCTCAAGCCCGAATTTGACAAGCGCAACGTCAAGACCATTGCCCTCAGCGTGGACGACACGGAATCTCACAACGGCTGGATCGGCGATATCGACGAAACCCAGGGCACGGCAGTGAACTACCCGATTCTGGCGGATGCCGATAAGAAGGTGTCGGATCTCTACGACATGATCCACCCCAACGCCAACGCCAAAGTGACCGTCCGCACTGTATTCATCATCGATGGCAACAAGAAGCTGCGGACGTCGTTCACCTACCCCCCCAGCACGGGTCGGAATTTCAACGAAATCCTGCGCGTGATCGATTCGCTGCAACTCACCGATGGCTACTCGGTCGCCACCCCGGTTGACTGGAAAGATGGCGAAGATGTCGTCGTAGCACCTTCCATTTCTACCGAAGATGCCAAGGTGAAATTCCCCAAAGGCGTGACCGAAATCAAGCCCTACCTGCGCATGACCCCACAGCCCAACAAGTAGGCTCGGGCAGCGTTCTAACCCAGTCGTCCGAGTTCTGACGATTCAGAATGTAGCGGTTCGGAGTGCGATCGCGCCACCCACCCTCGCGCGATCGCACTCTGTCTTTTCTCAGCGCTTTTTCTGCAGGACGTGAGTACGAAACAAAAAGCTTCGTTAAACCAAGCTTAATGTTGCGATCGCGACACAGCTCACCTTCTAGGCTGGGGCTATGTCGCGATCGTGGGAAGACGGACGTGTCTCGCAAGTCCTTGGAAAAGATATTAAAAACGAATTCAGACGTGGAACGCGAGGGCAGGCTTCCCGCTGAGTCTGCTCGCCAGAAATCCCCAAAGAAACTGAAAAAAAAGCCCTACGAAAAAGCGCTTAAAACACTCGAAGTCGAGCTAGTCAAATTGCAAGAGTGGGTGGTTCATCAGGGGCTAAAAGTCGTTGTTGTTTTCGAGGGGCGCGATGCCGCAGGTAAGGGCGGTGCCATCAAGCGGATCGTCGATTGCCTCAATCCTCGCGTTTGCCGCATTGCAGCCCTAGGCAAACCGACTGAGAAGGAAAAAACGCAGTGGTATTTTCAGCGCTACGTCGCTCACCTACCCGCTGCCGGGGAAATCGTACTGTTCGATCGCAGTTGGTACAACCGTGCCGGGGTCGAGCGCGTGATGGGATTTTGCACCCATCAAGAGTACGTCGAGTTTTTGCGCTCTTGTCCGGAATTCGAGCACATGCTGCAACGGTCCGGTATTACTTTGGTGAAATATTGGTTTTCCGTCAGCGATAAAGAACAGGAAAAGCGATTTCAAGCCCGCATCAAAGATTCCACTAAACGCTGGAAATTCAGCCCCATGGACTTAGAAGCGCGATCGCGGTG
>JBCBTL010000465.1:0-3107 GCA_039818705.1 Cyanobacteria bacterium J06639_1 | reverse complement strand
CAGACAGCAATGCGATCGCCAGCAAGACAGATACTTTCGACATGACGGTAACAAGCTCCAAAAAATCTGAACCATGGCCCGATCGGGTCAGGCGAAACGATACTGGCGATTCGAGAATCCTCACCTCATCGTCGTGAAGTGCAATCGAGTGAGGTGCGTGCGGCCAGTGAAGACAGAGACGGCTGAAATGAAGTCGATCTAGGCAACTACGATTCAGGCGATTCTGATGCGGGGGAAGTCGGGTTAGCTCCCGAGTCGCTAGCCTCCGAGTCATTCGTCCCGGAAGGGGAAGAGTCGGTCGCGCGCGAGTCGAAAGTAGTGTCTGCTTCCCCTGAGCTGGTTGGAGTAACATCGCTGGCCGGAGCGACATCGCTGGCCGGAGCGATCGCCTCCCCGTCGGGCGTAGCGTCGAGCAGATCGGTTTCGCGAACCATGAAGGTTTGCAGGGCTTCCGCCAGTTCCAGCAGCGAGTCGTGACGGCGATCGGCGATCGCGCCAACGCGCTCGATTTGCGCTTGCAGGGTTTCGGGCTGGAGAGCGCGGTAGTTGCTCATCTCATCTTCTAGCCCGCTCACCTCTTGAGAGAACGTCGCTTGCTGCGTCTCGAACGCCTCTTGGCGATCGGTCAGCACCCGCACCTGCTGGGTGAGCAAATATTGATAGCCCCCCATCACTGCCGCCGCGATCGCCAGCAGCACTGAAGGGCCGAACGTGCCGATGGGAGTCCAAAACTTGTTGCGCTGCTTGCGCTCGTCGAGATCCTCTTGGTAGCGGCGCTCCAGACTCGCCAGCGTCTTTTCGAGCTGGGCGATTCGGGCGGCGTCTCGTTCCTCGGGGGTTTCGGCGCTAGCTTTGGCAGCGCGGCTGGACTTGGCAGAATCGGGCATCGTAGGTCTCCTCGGCGATCGATTGCGGCTTCGACTTCATACGACAGGGTGCGGTGGCGAGCGTCAGCCGTCTGGGAGAAAGCCAACGCTCGCGAGTTCCTTCGCCCGATCGCAGTTCAACCGAGAAAACAACTCCAGCGCACTGTCAGCTCTCCACCGCAGACGTTAGCGATCGATTTCGACTTCAACTCCGGTTTGCGCCCCTAGCCCCAAAAACTGCTGGTAAAGGTTGTAGAGCGCCGCTTTGGGGATTTCGATCTCGCCCGTAGGCGGGACGGGAGCGTTCAAATCCAGCTCGGAAATGCCGTAGCGAGTGGCAAACGTTTCCACCCGATTGAGGAAGTCGCCGCCAGACGCGAGCAAGTCGCCGATGCTTTCGGGGTCGCTCGCCACCTGCGAGACATCCACATTCACGCCGAACGAAGCCAGCAAAAGCTGAAGGTCGTCGCCGACACTCTGGATGCCATCCACGCGCGATCGCACGTCGCTGCTGTTAATCACGATCGCGGTGCTGGGATACCGCTGCAAGAGTTCTAGCAGAGTGAAACTGCCGTCGCTGGTGGAAGTCACTAAGGCTGCACGCAGCGCTTGCGTGCCATCGACAGACGCGGTGAGAGGCTGGATAATGTCTGCGGTTTCGTCGAGAATGCCCGTGCCCAAGCGCGATCGCGTGAATCGAGCGAAGGGGACGAAATTGAGGGGCACTTCATAGGTGAGGGTGTCCCGCAAAGCAGCAGCCTGTTCCGAACCGATCAGATTGAGGTAATAGCCCAAATTCTCGGTGGCGCGTCCGGTTTCAGCATACGTAGCGAGTGCATCAACCGAAAGGGAGCGGCTGGCGGGGCCAAAGCGCACCTGGATAGTGTCAGCAGCGAAGCTGGGGGCGGCGAAGCTGGCGATCGCGGTGACGGCCAGTGCGAGGCCAGAACGAAGGGACTTGAGCATGTCGATCTCTCTGAAATTCTTGAGCAGGGATTGAGGGCGATCGCTCGGGATAGCGCGTGATGCCGAAGCGATCGCGAGTAGGAATGCAGAACGGCGAACTATTCGACCGTGGGAGCTTCGTACTCCACTTCGATGCCAGAATTCTCGTAAAACTGCGCGGTGCGCTGACCCAAAAGCTTGAGCTGTTGGTAGAGGTCGTACACTTCCGCTTTAGACAGCGTGACCGTGCCCTTAGGGGGCGCGTCGGCGTTCAGTTCGAGATCGTTGAGGCCGTTATCGACCGCGAACTCGCGCAGGTCAGCGGCATAATCCAAACCAGACTGCACCAAGTTTTGGAAGGCTCTGCGGTTGAACGTCGCGTCAGACGTGTCGATAGTGACCCCAGCCGCCGCCAGCAAAAGCTGTACGTCGCCAGCGAAGGTTTGCAATGAGTCAACGCGATCGCGAATTTCCTGCTCGGAAATCTCGATTTGGGTCGTGGGGTAGCGTTCGAGCAGCTCGATCGCGTCGAAGCTGCCGTCTTCCGACGCTCTCACGATGGCCGAGCGCAGGGCTTGCCGCCCGGAAACCTCATCGCTGCCGGGGCGAATCACCGTCGCCGTCTGGTCGAGGATGGTCGTACCCAGTCCGCTGCGCCAGAACTTGGCGAACGGCACGAAATTCACGCTGACATCGTATTGCAGGCTGTCGCGCAGGGCTTGCGACTGCGGTTCGGTCAGGTCGGTCAAAAATGGCTCGATGTTACCGTCTAGCTCGCCGGTGGTGGCGTAGGCTTCGATATTGGACACCGAAAACGAGCGGTCGGTGCTGCCCCCAGAAACTACGATCTCTTCCGCTGCCATAGCTGGCGAGGCGATCGCGCCGAGTGCGGCGGCAGTCGCGAGGGTGAGGTACGAACGTCGGAAAGACAACACGAAATTCTCCTTAACTGAATGAGTCGGCAGTTCTGCATCGCTCGAATGCGATACGCGAATGTGTCTGACATCACCATTCAACGACGAAGCCCCCTAAGCCCGAATCGATCTCCCGAGCGAAACTCCTCCATCGAAAATCATCCGTTAGGTAGATCGATCCTTCAAATTTCAGGCGCGATTGGAGAGGTCACAGCCGCGATCGCATCTCGCTAGAATGCACTCAGCAAGGGTTCAACTGCCGATGAGTTTGTCACCTGTCCATCTCGAAGTTCCCCGCGAACTGCTTGATGCTTGGGAGATTTCCGAGCCAGAACTGCGCCGCCGCGTCCTTGAATGGCTGGCGATCGCTCATGTTCAGATA
>JBCBTL010000464.1:0-3118 GCA_039818705.1 Cyanobacteria bacterium J06639_1 | reverse complement strand
GCTTTCGCGTATACCTCGATCTGAGATCCCTGGCTTTCGCGTACAAATTATCCCTGGCTTTCGCGTACAGAGAGCATTTTGAGGATTGCGATCGCTGTTTTGAGCTATTGAGATCGCTTGTTATCGGTGATAACGTCTGAGCAACATCTAGCGCTCTAGAGCGAGCATTTCTTTGAGCTGACACTACGGACGCACATGGGATATGACACTTTTCAGTTGTCCATCAGTCAAGAGTCAAACGCTGGGAGGATTTCAGATGGCATAGCTATGTCATGAAAAAGGCTTTGACTGTAACAGCAGTCAAAGCCCCAGTTGTACAACGCCTGCATTAACAGTGCAGTGGCGCTAAAACATCAAAAGTTAGATATGGACATCCTAGCTCCATATCTGTACGCCGGGTCATAGATCCGTTGAATATTTTGCATGTCTCACATTGTGGTGCTGTCTGCGCACAGTGCGACATGCTTTGGTGCGCTCGCGCGCACCACGCTTTTGGTGGAATTTTTTGCTGGTCAGCACATAAATTCGTTTCGAAGCCTTCAATACAATGACTGCCAAGACTCCCATAACCACCCACAAGTCGCCGAATAGTCACTCAGCCGAATTCGATGCAAGTGCTATCAGCGAAGCAGTAGCAAGCTTAAACTTTCACACGACGACTGACAACGACTTCATCCGGCAATGGCTCAACTGGAAGCCCCACCAGCGCTGGAAAACCTGTCCGTTTCAATCGGGATGGTACTGCGACACCCTCGACCCTCTCACCGAGGAACCCAGGCGATGGGGGCCGTTCAAACCTGACATTCCCCGGCTCGATGCGAAGGGAAAGACGCGGAAGTACGAACACCCCGCAGGATTTGACACCCTCGCCCTGTTCTTACAAGTCGATCGCCTGACTTGGGAAGCGATCGCCCGCCGATATTCACTTGAGATTTCATTTTCCAAGCAGATTTTGAAATCTCCATCAGGATTCTGGCCGTGGGTGGTGGAGAAGAATCTCCCCATCGTCGTCTGCGAAGGGGCGAAAAAGGCGGCTTCGCTTCTGAGTGCCGGATACATCGCGATCGCTCTTCCCGGCGTCTGGAACGGACGGCGCAAAGCCAGCGACTCCACCCCCGAGCATCTGATCCCCGACCTCCAACACTTCGCTTCCAAAGACCGTCAGATCTATTTCTGTTTCGACCGCGACGAAAAGCCCAAAACCGTTCGGCACGTCAATCTGGCGATCGCCAAGACCGGGAAGCTTTTTGCTGAAGCAGGCTGTGACGTGCGAGTCATTTCGCTCCCCGGCCCCGAGAAAGGCGTTGACGATTTCATCGTTGCGCAGGGAGCTGCCGCATTCGAGCCGCTCTACACCTCCGCCGTGCGCTTGGCGAGCTGGCAGTGGCACTTGCGACAGCAACAGCGGCGATCGCATCAGCCGTGGCAAACGATTGCTCAGGACAAACTCGACCTACGAAAACTCGGCGAGATTCCCGAGAATGGGGTTTTATTTCTGGAGTCTGCCAAAGGAACGGGAAAGACTCATTCGATTTCTCGGGCGATCGCCGATAGCTCCAAGGTGGTGTTGCTCACCCACCGCATTGGCTTGGGTCGCAATCTCGGCCAGCGCTTCGGCGTGGATTGGCGCACCGATTTGGATCGCGGTGCGGGGGGATGGATTGCTGAAGGCGATCGCCTCACGTCTCGCATCGGACTGTGCGTGGACTCTCTGTTGGCGATCGACCCCGAGCAGTTTTGGGATTGCGATCTGGTCATTGACGAAGTGGATCAGGTATTCCATCACTTGATGACCAGCTCCACTTGCAATCGAGACGGCAAACGTCCCGCTTTGCTCGCCCGTTTGCACGAACTGGTTCGCGTCGCCCGCCGCACGATCGCGGCCAGCGCCGATATCACGAACGACGAGATCGATTACTTGCAGATGCTCGTGGGTGACGGCGTACCCGTGCGGTTGATTCGCAACACCCACATTCCTACTGGCTATCCCGTTCGTATCCTCGATGCCAAGAACGAAGCTCCCGCCATCGCTCATTTAATGTCCTGTCTGGCCGAGGGGAAGAAGGTCTTTGTCGCCACGGATTCGCTGCAAACCTCAAAAGCAATCGCCCAACTGTTGAAACAGCATCAGGCCGCAACGTCCCAGTTTGAGTATCTGGTGGTCAACTCCGAAACCAGTGGGGGAGACATCGAGGCGGAGTTTATCCGCAACGTTAATGAATGCGTGCAGCCATTCGATTGCGTCGTCGCTACCCCCAGCCTGACCACAGGCATCAGCATCGATGTCGAGCACTTCGGTGAAGTCATCGGTCTGTTTCGCGGGGTGTTGAACGATGCGGATATCGCTCAAGCTCTCGCGCGGGTTCGCCCTACCATTCCCCGTACCGTCTGGTGTGCGAAGTCGGGCAAGGGATTCAGTCCCGTCAGCCGCAGCGACTATCCGCGTCTGGTGAAGTGTGCCATTCTCACCCAGTGGAATCGCGAGACGCGCTTGATGCGGACTTCGTTGCGTCCCGATATTAGCCCGCTCGTAGACGAGGACTACGACTGGGAGACTAACCCCCATCTCAACCATTGGTGCAAACTGGTGGCTCACAACAACGGCTCGCTTTGGCAGTTACGCGACAACTTGGTCGAACGTCTGCGAGCCGAAGGCAATCAGGTAGAAATTATTGCGGTTGAAGATGACTCGGACACGGCTTCGACGCTAAAGGCCGCGCGCCAGAAGGCCAAACAGGAGCGGTGTGAGGCGATCGCCAATGCCCGCACCCTGACGAAGACCGAACTGAAGGCGATCGAGGCCAAAGACTCGCGCCTGCCTGCGGACGTATTGAACGAGAAAAAGACGAGGCTGGCGGAGTTCTACTGTGTTGAGGACGTAAGTGCCGAGCTGGTGGCGACGGACAACCAGGGGAAGTTGCGCGGCCAGCTCGTCGAACTAGAAGCGTTACTGCACGGCAAAGAGTACGCCCTCAAACGCGATCGCGAGGCATTGGAGCGACAGGCGCAGTGGCAGCACGGTTTGTTTCTGCCCGACCAGCCCTGCAATGAGGTACGCCGCTTCGTTCGCAATGCTCTGGGATTAGAGGCATACCTCGCTCCCGACCTGGAATGGTCG
>JBCBTL010000463.1:0-3130 GCA_039818705.1 Cyanobacteria bacterium J06639_1 | reverse complement strand
TTGGGTACTGTAAAATCGCGGATCGCGCGGGCGCGCAGCCGCCTACAATCCACGCTCAAGCCCTACTTGGAAGAAGGGTGCTGACATGAATCGAGACTTTCACCCATCCATCCCCCAACCCCTCGACGATCGCTTCGAGCAGTTGAGTGCATTTATCGACGGCGAGCTATCGGACACCGAACAGGCCGAAGTGCAGCACTGGCTGAAGCTCGACCCGGATGCTCGCGCGCAGTACCGCCAGCTCTTGCAGTTGCAGTCTGGTTTTTCGCGGATGAGCGTGCCAGAGGCGGCGCGAAATTCTGGTGATATCACCGCCGAGCAGGTTCTAGCCCGTTTGGAGCAACCCAGCTGGCTGTCTGAACCTAAAGCGGGTTGGGTCAAGTTTTCTCGCCGCTGCGCGCCGATCGCGGCGGGGGCGATCGCGGCTCTCACGGGCTGGACGGCTTGGGATCTCTCCCATCCCGCCGAACCGCTGGTGTCTTTAGAAGAGCCGCCTGTGGTCATTCCTACCCTCGTGGCGGAATCTTCGGCGATGCAGGAAGCCGGGACGTATTTGCTGGCTCCTAGTGGCGATCGCGATCCCTATTCGATTCTGTTCGACGACGATTCTGCACCACGTTGGCAGTAGGCGCGTTTTCGGGACGACATTCGCAAGCAGTTGAGAGTGAGGTAAGAGGTGTCGAGAGCGATGAGGACATACCGACCTCGCGACGAGGCGATCTGGGGGGCGATCGCGATCGCCTTCAGTTGGATAGTCCTAGCGTCATTCGCTCCCGCCCGCGCGCAGGAGGCAACTCCCGCCGCCGATGTCCCCGACACCGAGATTTCGCCCGCAGGGTCGCCTGAGTCCGAGAATGCCGAGGAGGTAACGGAGGAGCAGGGCGATCGCTCTGAATCCGAGCCGTTAGAGTCCGACGCGGCGGCGGAATCGGCGGATGGGGCTGCCGAGACGGATGAAGTTCCGGCTGAAATCGACCTCGACGCGCTGACCCTCATTCCCGATCCGCGCACGGCGGAGCAGCTCGAAAGTCTGTTTCGATTGCGCGTTGCGGGCATTAACGACAGCATTCAGCGGCGACAGGCCGACCTGCAAGGGCAACTGGCCGACGCCAGCAGCAACGACGATGACATCCGGCAACTCCAACGGGAGCTGAGCAATCTGCGCTCCGAGCGGGATCGGCTGGCGATCGAACATCTATTGTTGATGCGTCAGGTTACCGAAAAACTGGTCTTCCCCGCCTCGTTTGGCGTACCTTCTCCGGCCACAGAGTCAGCGCCAGCCGATTCAGGCTCCTTCTGACGCGCCCAGCAAAGCGCGACGCAGGCGATCGAGGGCGGTTTGAGCTGCCAGCCAGCGCACCCACTCCCGTCCGCGCCTAGCGGCGAAGCGATGCTCGCTAGTTGACACCGAGCCGTCAGGATCGGCGATCGCTATGTAGGTCAACCCTACGGGCTTTTCTGCCGTACCTCCCTCCGGCCCGGAAATCCCCGACATGGCAACCCCCCAATCAGTATCTAGCGCCCACTGTGCGCCCAGTGCCATCTGAGCTACCACTTCAACGCTCACGGCTCCGTGGGTCATCGAAAGCTCTTTATCCACGCCCAAAATCGTCTCTTTGACGGCGTTATCGTAGGCGACCACGCTCCCCGTGAAATACGCCGAACTGCCGGGAATGCTCGTGAGCAGTTGCCCGATCCAGCCGCCCGTGCAGGTTTCGGCAAGGGCAACTCGGGAGCGCGATCGCGTCAACAATTCCCCCACCACGCTCGCAAGCGTATCGTCGTCGCTGCCGTAGCAGTGGATGCCCCCGATCTGCTGCACGGTTTGCACGGTGGGAGCCATCAGTTGCCGCGCGGAGTCTTCGGAAGCCGCTCTAGCCGTGATGCGAATGCGTACTTCCCCCTTGCCCGCGTAAGGAGCCACGGTGGGGTTTTGGCTGTCGAATAGATCCCCCAACTGCTCGGCCAGACCGGACTCTGAAATGCCCCAAAAGCGCAGCACTTTGCTGTGGAAAATTTCCCGACCCCAACCCCGCGATCGCAGCGTCGGCACTGCCGTATCCGACCACATGCGGTGCATTTCGCGCGGCACGCCTGGGAATGTCATCAGAATGAAATCGGGTTCGGGTTCCCAAATCGCCCCCGGCGCGCTGCCCACGGGATTGGGCAATTCTGACGCACCTTCGGGCAAGAGTGCTTGTTTGCGGTTAGAGGGCGGCATTTCGCGACCCCGTTCCGCGAACTTGCGCTCGATTTCGGCCAAAAGCTCGGGATTTTCGACTAGGGGCTTCTCGAAAAAAGAGGAGATCGCCTCGTGGGTCAAATCGTCCGGTGTCGGCCCGATGCCTCCAGTGAACAGCACGATTTGACTGCGCTGCCGCGCTAGTTCCAACACGCTGTGGATGCGGGGGATGTTGTCTCCCACCACGGTTTGGAAGTGATGAGGAATGCCCAACGCCGCTAATTCTCCGGCTAGAAACTGGGCGTTGCTGTTGAGAATTTCCCCCAGCAACAGTTCTGTGCCGATACAAATAATTTCGGCACCCGATCGCGTGGCTGCTGGCATGAATGACTCCGAACCCTGCTGTCATTCAACGGCACAGGGCGATCGCGAATCAAGTGCGAGGGGGGCGATCGCGGATGGAAGTCTCTTCGGAGGTTCCCCGGGTTGGATGCGCTCCAGGCATCGTCGTCTTACCGTTCGCGCTCCGCTGCATGTTGGCAAAACGCCGCACCCGCTTCCACACTTCCCAGCCAACCGCCGCCATAAACACTGACGCGCCCCCTAAAAACGCACTGCCCAGCGGCGATCCCGACAGCAGCAGCGCCAAACTGCCCATCCACAGGGTCAGGGCGTAGACGAACATTACCGAAAGCCGCTGCGACAGCCCCGCCCGCATCAGTCGGTGGTGTAGGTGACGGTTATCGGCCTTGAATGGCGACGTCCCGCGCGCGATCCGGTTGAACATCACCGCAGACATGTCCACGATCGGCACGGCCAAAATACAAAAGGGAAGCGCGATCGCCAACGTCGTCGCCACCTTCGCCACCCCGATCGTGCCGATGCCCCCGAGGGTAAATCCCAGAAAATAAGCCCCGCCATCTCCCATAAATATCTGGGCGGGATTGA
>JBCBTL010000462.1:0-3132 GCA_039818705.1 Cyanobacteria bacterium J06639_1 | reverse complement strand
CGATGCGAATCTCACCTCGGCGATTTTTTCGAAAACCACCTGGACGGATGTGGATGTCACCGGAGCCGATTTTACTGATGCCATTCTCGATCGCGTTGCCGTGAATTATCTCTGCGAAACGGCGAGCGGCACGAACCCGGTCACGGGCAACGACACGCGCGAGTCGTTGGGATGCCGGAATTGATCGGACGGCGAGTATGAAGGCGATCGCCTGTTGGATACAGGGGCGATCGCTTTTTTTCGTTGAGGGCTTGACCTTGACCTTGGGGCAACGAGTGTACTGGGGGGAGTCGAGCCATGAGGAACTCGTTGGATGTTGAGAATTAGCGACTTCGCCCAACTCAGTCGCGTATCGACCAAGGCACTGCGGCTTTACGATCGCCTCGATTTGCTTAAGCCCGCCAAGGTCGATCCGCACACGGGCTATCGCTTCTACTCGGCCACCCAACTGCCTCGGCTCAATCGCATTCTCGTCTTTAAGGCGTTAGGCTTTTCGCTCGAACGCATCGCTTGTTTGTTGGATGACGATCTGGCCGCAAACGATATTCGGGGGTTGTTGCAGCTCAAGCATGCAGAACTGCAACAGCAGCTCGAACGCGATCGCCTACGCCTGATACAAGTCGAAGTGCGCCTCAACGAAATCGACCAGGAGGGTACGATGACCGCCTACGACATTCTGACCAAACCCGTTGCCGCCCAGCCCGTTGCCGCCACCCTTGGCGTGATTCCCAACTACGACGAGTGCAGCGCCATCTTAGATCGCATGTTTGAAGAAGCTTTCAGCTATGTTTACCAGCATGGAGTCAAACAGCTCAGCTACGGCATCTCTATCTACCACGACACGAAGCTGCGCGATCGCGATATCCCCGTAGAAGCCGCCGTGTGTATTCCCGAATTGATTCCCACAAGCGATCGCGTGTTCGCCTACGAACTGCCAGCCGTCGAAACGATGGCCTACACCGTGCATCGCGGTAGCTTCGATGCGCTCGGACAAGCCTATAGCGCTCTGCTAGCGTGGGTCGAGAAGCACCAATATCGCGTTGTCGGGTCTACCCGCGAACTTTATCTCGCCTACGAACGCGATGGCGATCCGTCACAGTACGTGACGGAAATTCAGCTTCCCGTCGAACCCAATTAAGTCAAACTCGCTCGGGTCACACCCAGAGTAAATGCAAAGCCCCCATCGAGGTTCTGCGAATGCAGGTCGATGGGGGCTTTGCGAAGTTTACGCACGTCCTTAATTCAATTGGACGGGGCTTAAGACCCCAGATAGCTCGATAGTGCGTGACGCTGATTGTAAGAGGTGCGCAGCTTGCGCAGAGCTTCTTTCTCAATTTGGCGAATGCGCTCGCGGGTGAGGTTGAAATGTTCGCCCACTTCCCGCAGCGTCATCGCTTTGCTGCCGTTGAAGCCGTAGCGCAATTCCAACACTTCTTGCTCGACGGGCTTGAGGCGATTCATGGCGCGGCGCACGTCGTTTTGCATCGACGTTGCCACGATGTCCTGGAAAGGGCGATCGGACTGCTTATCTTCGATCAAATCTCCCAGGCGGGTTTCCCCTTCGGAGCCCACGGGGAGATCGAGCGATACGGGCAGACTGGCGGACTGCTGGATGGTGCGTAGCTTCTTGATCTTGACCCCCATCGCTTCGGCCAATTCTTCTTCAGATGGCGTGCGCCCGAGCTGCTTGCCCAAATCCCGGATCGTGCGCTTGAGGTGGCGCACTTTATCGACCATGTGAACGGGGAGGCGAATGGTGCGGGCTTGGTTGGCAATGCAGCGGGTTACGCCCTGGCGAATCCACCAGTGAGCGTAGGTGCTGAAGCGGTAGCCGCGCTCGGCGTCGAACCGCTCGGTAGCGCGCATCAGGCCGATATTGCCTTCTTGGATGAGATCCAAAAACGGTACGCCGCGATTGAGGTACTTCTTGGCAACGCTGACTACCAAACGCAAGTTCGCTTCCACCAGGCGGCGCTGAGCGCGATCGCCCCGATGCGATCGCCGCTTCATTTCAGTTACGTCAATGCCCAAATACGCCGCTACCTGAGAATCGGCGGGAGGGGTGGGCAGGCGTTCGGTTAGCTCTTCGCGAGCGCGATCGATGGCGAGCTTTTCCTGAACGGCGCGAGACAGTTCGATTTCGTCAGCATGATCGATGCGGGGCACTCGCCCGATTTCGTTGAGATAGAGATCGACCGCATCATCGGTGTTTGAAAATTCCGCTCCCGAACGGGGAGCCGACACTTTGCGATCGGCGCTGCCGCCCCACGTCGCATCTGTTTGAGAAATCGTCATCTTAAAAGCTCTTGCCGAAACTTAAATTCGAGTATAAGGAGCTGAACTGAGATGTGGTGAACGAAAATCGATCCTCAAGCACTTTGCCCTCTGAAATCTACTCGATTAGAACCGGAGATCGCGCGCTGATACATTCATGTAATCCTGCCTGTGGCTTGTTTCTGAGGGGAAAGTAGCCTGGTGATGTCGAGGAGGAGGGATTTTCGATCCTGCCTGAAACCCTTTAGGCTGGAGAGGGAGGGCAGAGGCAGCGCGTGGATTCGTTAAAGCCACAAAAAGCAAATCTCATCGGCTCGCGCGTGCGCTGGATGCGAGAGCGATTGCAACTTACGCAAGACGAGCTGGCCGGACGGCTCGCCCGTTACGGTATTCAACTGGATTACGTCAAGATCGGTCAGGTTGAAAACGGCAAACGTCGCGTGGTGGACTGGGAGTTAGTTGGGTTTGCCAAAGCGCTGGGAGTTTCGATTACGTGGCTGCTCAGCGGTGACGATGAAAGACTGTAGCGTGCTTCTGTTGGCCTTGCTGAAGCGACTAGAACTGAACGACATCAGTCATCCCAGGTGGCGATCGCGCGTAACACGTCAGGAATGTCGGCATCGGGTGCAAAGGTCAGCGTCGTTTCGCTCGTGCCCAAATATCCCGACGACCCAAATGAGATGAGAACGCGCTGTAGGGCTAGCCAAATTTCCGCTTCAAATTCCCAGTCGCGATCGCGTCTGGCACTCCCGGCGATGGCCTTCAGCGCCCAAAAATAGCTATTCCGCACCGTCGAGCCCCCTTTTTTGAACTGCGGCACGTCTTCGGCGCTAACAAACAAAATTCGATCCTCAATCC
>JBCBTL010000461.1:0-3155 GCA_039818705.1 Cyanobacteria bacterium J06639_1 | reverse complement strand
GGCTTTTTACTTGTGGAAAACCTGTGGAAAACCCCAAATATCTGTGGAAAACCTGTGGAAAAAGTAGGGGGTTTTTCAACAGGTATTTATACTCTGTGGAAAAGTGCCGATCTTTTCCACAGGTTTTCCACAGATATTTGGGGTTTTCCACAGGTTTTCCACAAGTAAAAAGCCATGAAACCGTGACAAAGCGTCGAAAAATGAAGTTATTGACAGCGTGAAACCGAAAATAACTGCGATCGCAGACACCATATGTGGAGTGCCCTGTGGAAAAGTAGCCCTAGCCACAATCTAAAAAAGACGTAAATTTTCCACAGGCTGGGGGAAATCCTGTGGAAAAGATCTAAGTTTCTTAAGATTGTCTTGCTGGCAGTCCGCGCGATCGCTGCTATTTGCTCTCGCGAGCTACGCGATCGGTCGAGGATTCAGAAGAGGTGGGAGGTTAATTGCGGGCGGCGAGACGGAGGCGATCGCCGAGCTGCTGCACTTGTCGCACGAGCTGCGGGTCTTTCTCTAGCTGCTGGGAAACCTTATCGCAGCTATAGAGCACGGTGGTATGGTCTTTGCCCCCGAAGGCTTCGCCGATTTTCGGCAAACTCAGCCCAGTATGAATGCGCATCAGATACATTGCAAGCTGTCGCGCTTGACTGATGTTGCGCTTGCGGGAGCTGCTGAGCAAGTCTTCCTGATTCAGGCTGAACTCTTGGCACACCACGTCGAGCACTGACTCTGGAGTCACGTCCTGCGTTTCGAGTGGGGGGCTGAGAATGGGCTGAATGTTGTCTACCGTCATCGCCAGCCCGGAAATCGAGACGTAGGCGACGGCTCGAATCAGCGCGCCTTCTAGCTCGCGAATGTTGCTGGCGTAGGTGGAGGCGATGTATTCGATGACAGCGGAGGGGAGCTGCATCCCTTCGTATTCCGCTTTCTTTTGCAGAATCGCCATCCGCGTTTCGATGTCGGGCGTTTGAATCTCGGCAATCAGCCCCATCGAAAAGCGCGAACACAGCCGCTCTTGCAAATTCGGAATCAGATGTGGAGAGCGATCGGCGGCGAGGACGATCTGTTTGCCCCGCTCGTGCAGTGTATTGAAGGTGTGGAAGAACTCTTCTTGCGTGTATTCCTTCCCTTCGATGAACTGTAAGTCGTCCACCATCAAAATATCGACATCGCGATAGTGTTCGCGAAATGCCTGCATGCTGTCGCGCCGAATCGCATCTACCAGGTCGTTGGTAAAGCGCTCGGTGGACACGTAGGCAATTTTGGAATTGGGAGTCGCTTCGAGGCGGTAGTGCCCGATCGCTTGCATCAAGTGTGTTTTGCCCAGCCCAACCCCGCCGCACAAGAACATGGGGTTGTAGGCTTGTCCCGGCATTTCTGCGACGGCTAGCGCTGCCGCGTGCGCCATGCGGTTGTTCGCGCCGACGACGAAGCGAGAGAAATTATTTTTCGGATTCAAATCCCCCGTCAGGACGGACGTGGGACGCTCGATCGCGATCGGCGGGGACGGGGGAAAGCTGGGCGGGGCTTCGCTGGGGGGAGGGGTGGCGATGTCGGCACTCTCGGTGGAGACAGAAATGCGAATGTCGAGCGGGTGGCCGAGGATGCCTTCGACGATGGTTTCGATGGTGGTGACGTAGTTTTTGTGCAGCCAGTTGCGAGCGAAGGTGTTGGGAGTCTGGATGACGAACGATCGCTCGTCTAACGATTCGGGCTTCGCGGTTTTGATCCAGGTTTCAAATGTCGGTCGGCTGAGCTGCACCTGAAGGTGGCTCAACACCTGTTCCCACAACTGGTCAGCGGTAGTACTCACGAACAACGTCTCGAAGGTCGATCTGCGGGAAACCAGGTGAGAAGAAAATTCCTGGGGGTCTTATAGTGGCATCTCAGCCTGAATTGAACAAGGGGCAGTATGGGTAGCGTTACAGTGCCCCGGCAAAATGGCTACCTAACTTTAGACTGACTGTCTGGTTCCAGCAAACCTGGAATTCTCAGCCGGAATTCGCTAACATCTTAGATCTGCAATTCCTTTGGCGATCGCCGCTTCGTTCGAGCCACTATTGCCATCGAACCCGGCGCGAGTCGCTGTTTGAGAGGGATGAGAACTCTGCACCGTTCGTGCGGCGATCGCGCGCAACGCCTGTTGATTCGAGTTTTGTTGACTGTCTATCGAGATTGGGGAGATTCCATCGTCATGACCAAGCGTACTTTGGGCGGAACCAGCCGCAAACGCCTGCGCGTGTCGGGGTTTCGGACGCGCGCGAGTTCTCCGGGAGGCCGTCGCGTGCTGCGTCGCCGCCGTCGCAAGGGTCGCGCTCGCTTGGCTGTGTCGTAAGCACGTCAGGTTCTGCTTTCCCCACTCGAACTGATGGAAGAGTTAACAGTAACTCGGCCAGCGTAGATTCCATACATGCGAGTATCTGTACGGATACTGATGCGAGAGTCTGCCACTCGACGCACCCAGGCTAAACGCGATCGCCATGCTGCCTCAACGCCATCGTTTGCGCGATCGCTCTGTCTTCCAGACGCTCTATAAAAAGGGTCAACGCTCTCGCGGGCGCTGGCTCACTGTTCTATGTAAACCTCGCGAACCTCGCCCTTCATTTGAGCAGTCCGATCTGAACGATACGCGCGATCTAGATCTGTTGGACGAACGCGCTCCAGCCGATAAGTGCGATCCGGTCGAGCTACCCACCCGCTGGGCGATCGTCGTCAGTAAAAAGGTGAGTCGGCGGGCGGTCGATCGCAATCGCATCCGGCGGCGCATTCGGGGAGCGTTGCGTCAGCTCGAACCGCAATGGAGATCGGGGTGGGATGTCATCGCGATCGTGAAGCCTACGCCGAAAGAGCGCGATCGCCCGTATCTGCTCGACTGTTCGTACCCAGAGCTTCAGCAAGAAGTGGAAACGCTGGTGCGGCGGGCGGGGCTGCTCGACGCGGCGGATTAGGAGGGGCGATCGCAAAAGTATTAAGATCGGTGTAGCGTTTCTCAGTTTGTGAAGCCGAACGGCATGGCAATTAAAGAAGAAGTCATTTTTGATGGCAAGCCCCACATCGGCGATTTGATTAGTGGTGTTTTATTGGGAGCCACGATTGTGGGATTGCCCCTGTTCGTAGGGGCGTTAACTCGTCGCCTGTGGGTGAACTATCGCATC
>JBCBTL010000460.1:0-3157 GCA_039818705.1 Cyanobacteria bacterium J06639_1 | reverse complement strand
AACTGAAGAACTCATTCTCGAATCGAGCATTCACGAATCGAGCAATTGAGCGACGTAGTTTTCCATCACGAAATCGGGGTAGCGTCCAACCAATGTGGTTAGCGAATCGTGATCGCCTGTCTCGCGATTTAGCTCGCCGATGAGGGCGTAGTGAGGTACGCCGCGCACGCCAAACTCTTCAACTTGGGTCTGTACGCTGGGGTCGTCGATGTCGAGCATGACGAAGTTTACGCGATCGCCATACGTTTCGTGTAGGTGAGCCATCGTCGGAGCCATTGCACGGCAAATGTTGCACCAGTCGGCATAAAATTCAACGAGAGCGGGCTTTGAGTCGGAAATAGCTCTGCCGTACTCAACCGAGCGGGAGGCCAGATCTTTGAGAGCGGCAAACTCGGTTAAGAGGGGGCTGGCTGATGCGGGAAGACTCATGAAAGCGATCGCGATCGCCACACTTGCCACAACAAACAAACTCCACATCCGACGCACGCTCACCTCTGTTGCCCTCACATTACTGATAGAAAAACGCTAGAAAAATGTGGATGCTCAGCATAGCGGTAAACGCACTCACTAGAACGATGTGAATGTTCAGCCAAGCCGAGCGCAAGTTCCGGATGAGCTGACCTTTTGGAAAGGTTAAAGCATCGACGGATGGCACTAAGGCAATCTTGCGATCGCTAATGCCAACGAGTCGGGTTTCTAGCGCAACTCCAAACATCGCTATTAATGCTAACGCGATAAACACCACCAAAAACACGCGGTTGAACGTACTTCCCAACGATCCTACGGTGTGAATCGCAGTGATCGCGATGAAGCCGACTCCTAAAAAGATATGTAAGCTACGCCAGAACAAAATCGTACCCGGCACTTTCACTTTCCAACGCCGACCGCGCTTGCGCAACGTCAGAATCATTTCCAGGACGAAGAATCCCAAGCAAATGAATCCCGTAACGATCTTGTACTGACCTCGGCGCAACATCTGATGCAGCTCGAAGGCGTTATCGCGTAGGGCGGGTAAGTACCAGTCGCTGAGGAAAAAGGGCACTAGCAGCGCCAGCGTGATCGCAGTGAGAACGGCAAGGGAAGGAAAGGTGGGCTTCATGATGACGGGGGCTTCGCACTGAGAGGCCGAATGCAAAAGGGCGATCGCAATTCAAAATGCCAAGCATCCCCGCTCTCCAAGACTGGTGATGGAGAGCGAGGAAGCGTGAGATTTACGCGGGGCCGAGGGGCAAGGTGATGACCACGCCACCCATCACGTCGTTGAGGGCGAACACCTTATCGGGGTAGCGCTCTTTGTGGACGGGGTGTTCGTTGTGGCATGTCACGCAGGCTTCTGCGACTGCCGGGTCGGGGTACATGGCGGTCATGTAGCGCTGGCCGTTGATGACCTGCTCGCGCTTGACGGGCTTGCCGGTTTCTTCCATCTCGGCGATCGCTTCCCGCTCGAAGTCGGTCTTGGGCGAGTGCGCGTCGTTGATGTTCCAGGTGGAAATCAAGCCGATGGTGAAGCCGCCAGCTAGGTCATTGTCAGACGTGACTTCGGAGGCGAGGCGGAACATTTGGGCGGGGAGGGGAATACCCTCTTCGTCTTGCCAAAACTCGGTGGCGTTGCCATCGACGACGGCGTTATCTCTGCCGACGGGCTGGCCTTCTAGCTCCGTCAAACGGTTGACTACGTGCTTCACGTAGGCCGTGCGAGCGCCTTTGGCCGTTGCTGCGATGTAGTCCACCACGACTTCAGGGGCAAGACCCGCACTGGCCTGGGGTTGTGAAGGGGTGCTGCACGCCACCACCGTGAATACAGCGGCGATCGCGAACGTCAACAGTCCGGCCAGACTGCGAAACTTCAGTTGGGCAATCCGATTTTTAAGGGTCGATAAACTCACGATCTTCTTCTCCAAAAGTGCAAAATCAGGCAAAGAACCTAGTCAACCATCAACATCAACACCAAACGGAAAACGAGAAACCACGGTGAGGAAAACTCCGCTTCGCTGGGGATACCACCTCCCCATCACGAAGGCTTGCGGCGAGCTTCGCGGCGATCGCGCTCTCGACGCGCCATCACTAGCGATTCGTTCTCCAGCTCGGACGCTCTAGCAAAATTCGCTTCGACAACTTCGTCATCGAACATGTTCGTGTAGGCAAACTCCATGCCGTGGCAGGTCATGCACACCTCAGACACCATGCGATCGCGGGGCTTGAGCGTGTAGGTATTGTTGTGATTCACCCGCAAGCTCTCCCCACGCCCCTCGCGAGGTAAGTGACAAGTGGCACAAGTAACTTCTCCCCCAGTCGGCCTCGGCAACGCTTCATTTCCGACTAGCAATCCCGCGTGTTTGGAATTGACGTAGTTGAGGGAATGGCGATCGCTGTGACAGGTCAAACAGGCATCGACAGAAGCCTTGCGGGTGTTCGACTCGTGCGCGTCGTGACAGGTGGAGCAGTTCATCTGCTTGTCCATCGCGTCGGCGTGCATGGGCAAAAGCGCCATCGCAGGCGTCAGCGGCGATGCCCCCTCTAACGTGCGGATGCCGTGTTTGCCCAGCAAAAACGTCTCGGTCGAGCCTTCGTGACAGCTCTGGCAGGTTTCCAGACCCGGCTGCGCGACAAATTCCCCCGTCTCCTCCGGCTGGTGGCAACTGGAGCAGTTCACCTCTTGCAAGGCATGGGCGCTCCCCTGCCATAGCTCCGTGGCTTCGTCGGCGGTTAAGGCGATCGCGGGCTGGCTCGTACTCGCCAAGATAACGGCGAGGCAGAAAGCGGCGATCGCCCTCACCATGCCAAATCGATGTTGCAAACTCCTCAACATCCCTATCCCTCCCACAGCGAGCGGTTCAGGTCGGGTGCGGGAGCCACGTCCACCTTGGAGACGATATCCCGCTCTCTCAACTTCGGCTCTGGCAGCCAGTTGGGCTGATCCAAGTTGGCCGTTAAGAACCCCGTCGAAATCGAGCGGTGGTCGTGGAAGTTATGACATCCCGCCGTCCAGCAGCCATCCGGCGAAAAGCCGACGTGACTGTCTAGACGATCCGGGCTGCCCGCTTCGATGGTGTGGTCGTGGCAGGCCATGCACAGGTCGGGAGGAATGTTGACCTGCACCACCTGCCACGAGGAGCACATGCCTATGTTCGGTCGGGGGGTCAACATTCCTCCCGAC
>JBCBTL010000459.1:0-3165 GCA_039818705.1 Cyanobacteria bacterium J06639_1 | reverse complement strand
TTCCTCGAGGGGAAACCTTGGTGGCCAGCATTACCTATCTGCTGGCACGACTCAGCCCATTACGGGTGAAGCTCAAACGGCTCTACCTGGATCGTGGTTTCTACTGTATCCCTGTCATTCGCTGGCTCAAAGCGCTCAATCTACCGTTCGTGATGCCAGGGGTGATTCGAGGCAAGCATGGGGGGACCCGAGCCCTGTGCCAAGGGCGCAAAAGTTATCTGACTGAGTACACCCTCAACAGTCAGCAGTATGGCTCGGTGGATTGCCAGATGGCAGTGGTCTGTCGCTACCGCAAAGGGGCGCGGGGCCACCACGGAGTGCACCACTTGCTGTTCGTCGTCTATCGCATGGATGTGGCTTTGCACCAACTGCCTAAGCACTACCGCGACCGCTTTGGGATTGAGACGAGTTACCGACTCAAAAATCAGTGCCGCATTCGCACCACCACCAAAAATCCGGTGCTACGGCTGCTGTTTGTGGCGCTCGCTTTTCTCCTGGTGAATTTATGGGTCTGGCTGCTGTGGACGTTTGTGAGCCTCACTCGTCGCGGGGGGCGAAGGGTGTATCCGGCGCGATTTCATCTCAAAACCATGATGGAGTTCATCTGCCAGGCTATTGAACGACAGTTCCCGCTTGTTCGAGAGGTCTATCTGCCCCACCCTCCACCTTCTGGGTAATCCCTTTTCGATCTACTGAGACTTGCCATCCTTGCGACGCTCCACCCCCACGCTCAAAAAGCCATCGGGAACGATCGCTTCCTGTCTCCGACAAATAGTAGAGCGCCATATCCACGCCGAAGTACCAGTCCTCGCGGTTTCTCCACAGGGTCTCCAGAATAAACAGCAGCACGTTGGAAACGAAATTCTGGCTTTCGTTTGCGTGAAGCGACCCATCCAGACTTTGTCAGCTAAAAGTAAGTGATTGAGAGTGCCGTGAATGGACTTGAAGAATGCGCCGCGATCTTATTTGCGATCGCGATCAGATAGGGTTTCGCAGAGGTCGTACAGCTTGGCATTCATCCACTGGTTGTACTGCGCCATGAGCTGAAAATGAGAGCCACCAACCATCGCTCGCCTCACAATTCGGGACGACCTTCGAGCTAGATACCAGCTCGCGCCATGCCGAACGCCATCACCAACATGCCCAATACCAAAAAGGGCTGCGCGCTGGCCTGATATTTCACGTCGTTTTCGAGCGGGTCGCGCAGGAAATACATGTCTTGAAAGACGATTTGCGGAATGACTAAGAACACTAATACCGTGCCTAACAAATGCTGACCTGCACCTACTAAAAATGCCGCCATCCCGATTTGGAAAAAGTCGATCGTCATCACCGAAATGAGTGCAGCGGTCTGCACGCCGAACATAACGGGGAGCGATTTCAGGCCGAGTTCGGCATCCCCTTCGACGCTTTTGAAGTCGTTCACCACCGCAATGCCGAGTCCGGCAATGCTGTAGAGGAGCGTCAAGAACACCACCGTACCGTTCAATTCCCCGAACAGCGCGTGACCCGCCCACCACGGCAACGCAATGTAGCTAGCACCGAGGGCATAATTTCCTAACCAGCCGTTCTGCTTCAATTTCAGCGGCGGCGCGGAATAGATGTAGGCCAAAAAGATGCCCAACACGGTCAGAGCCGTCATAATCGGGAACTCGTGCCCCGTCCACCAGTCCAACCCAATCGCTACGCCCAACCCGAGCAGCAACAGCACGATAATCTGAGCGACCACGCGAGGAATTGAAATCGCACCGGACGGAATTGGGCGGTAGGGTTCGTTGATGGCGTCGATTTCGCGATCGTAGAAATCATTCAGGGTTTGAGTATATCCAGCAAGCAGTGGCCCGGACATGAGCATGCAACTACCAGCCAAAATCACGTTTTCCCACGTCCAGGTGTAGTTTCCCGATGAGGCTGCACCGCACAGCACTCCCCAAATCAGGGGAATCCAGGTGACGGGTTTCATCAGTTGCAGGTGAATTTGCCAGACCGAGCGATCGCTTACATCCCCTCCTTTCATTCCCAACATCTGCCGCGCTTTCGCTCCCGCAGAGTCGGAGGTTGGAGCTTCAGAAGTAGCTTCGCCCGCAGTCACGTCGGGTTCGGGTGCGGTGGATTCAGTCATGGGATTGCTAAGTCAGGTGCGAGCGTGACGGTCGTTGAATCATCTAAATGTTAGCGCGCGCGATCGCCGCTCGAAGTCCGAGTCGATCGTTTTATCGATGCTGTCCGAGCGCTACTCGGCTTCGGTTTCCGTTTCCGGGTCGCGGCGCAGCTTGAGCACTAGGGTCGAGAGCATCGGGAGGCATAATTCCACCGAGTACGGCTGATTGTGATAGCCGATGTCATCGGAGTTTTTGCCGCCCAGGTTCCCCGCGCCCGAGCCCCAGAACTCAGTCGCGTCTGAGTTGAGGATTTCTTGGTAAAACCCAGATTCGGGCACGCCGATGCGGTAGTTCGACCGCACCACGGGCGCGAAGTTACAAACGACGACGAGAAACTCATTGGAGTCGTCCGCGCCGCGCCGCATGAATGAAATCACGCCGCTGGTATCGCTGCAATCGATCCACTGGAAACCGGAATAGTCGAAATCGTTGGTGTAGAGGGCGGATTCCTGGCGGGCGAGGTTGTTGAGGGCGCGGATGTAGTCTCTCAGCTTGGCGTGGGAGTCGTATTGGGTCAGCTCCCACTGCAAGTCGTCCCAGACGTTCCACTCGTACCACTGGCCGAACTCCATGCCCATGAACATGGTTTGTTTGCCGGGGTGGGTGAACATGTAGCCGTACAGGCAGCGCATACTGGCAAACTTGCCCCAGTCGTCGCCGGGAATTTTACCGATGATGTTGCTCTTGCCGTGAACGACTTCATCGTGAGACAGCGCCAGCATGAAGTTCTCGTTGAAGGCATACATGATCGAGAACGTCACCAGGTTTTGGTGGAACTGGCGGAACCACGGGTCCATGCTGAAGTAGTCCAGCATGTCGTGCATCCAGCCCATGTTCCACTTCAGGTTGAAGCCCCAGTCCGCCCACGTGGGTCGGCCAGGTGACCATCGGCCAGTCGGTGGATTCTTCGGCGATCTATAGTGCGCCGGGATAGTACTGGAAAATTAGGTGGTTGAGCTGCGTGATAAACTCGATCGCTTCGATATTTTCGCGCCCGCCGAAC
>JBCBTL010000458.1:0-3166 GCA_039818705.1 Cyanobacteria bacterium J06639_1 | reverse complement strand
CTGATGCCAGTGTCGATCTCGTTTCCGCCTGTTTGGTCTGTCACGAACTCCCGAGTGCTGCCACAGCCGCAGTACTCGATGAAGCGCGGCGGATTTTGCGTCCGGGCGGGCACGTTGCCATTATGGACATGAACCCGCAATCGGACGTGCATCGTCAGATGCCCTCCTACGTGTTGACGTTACTGAAAAGTACTGAACCCTATTTAGACGAATATTTTGCCCTCGACTTGCCTGAAGCCATGACGGCTGCTCAGTTCGACCGCCCCACAGTCGTGTGGAACAGTCCCCGCCATCGAACGTTGGTGGCTCGAAAAGGATAGCCATCAAGGCCGCAACAGCCTGCGGATTGCGAGTCCAGGAATTCGGGATATCAGAGCGCGATCGTGAAGCTGTGATAAACCGCACTTCTCCCCGTAAATGTGTCAGTGATATCGCTCACTCACATGACGTGGGTACGCTAACTACAATCGTGAAGCTGAACCCGCACCCGTTCATCCCTGACTGTGGGGACTCTGGCAACTCCTATGGCTGAAGCACCTCTCTACATCGTTCAAATAACGGACTGTCACCTGTTTGCCAACCCCAAGCGGCAGCTTTTGGGAGTGGAAACTGAATCCACCTTGCAGTCAACGCTGGCAACCGTTGGCGCTCTCGACCCGTTTCCCGATGTCGTGCTATTGACCGGGGATTTATCGCAGGATGGCAGCGTTTTATCTTACGCGCGGTTGCGCCACCACCTCCGCGCCTCCGTCCCTGCCGATATTTATTGGCTGGCGGGCAATCACGATCGCCTAGCCGCCATGCAGGAAGAACTCTCCGGCAATCCCGACCTCGATGCTGCCGTCCCGCAGCCCAAGGGGCAAAACGTTAAGCCACACCAGCGCCATCGAATGCACGGCGACGATGTTTTTTCGCGACAGGGCTGGACGTTCGTTCTGCTCAATTCGCAAATTCCAGGCAAAGACAGTGGCAAGTTGAGTGCGGAAACCCTGACGTTCCTAGAAACTGAACTCGAACGAGCCGCAGCCAACGACCAACACGTCTCGGTCTGCCTGCACCACCCGCCCTTTTCGATGACTTCCGAGTGGCTGGACACGACGGCACTGCACGAGCCCGAACAGTTATTTCACGTGCTCGATCGCTTTCCCAACGTGCGCTCGGTGATTTTCGGTCACGTCCATCAAGAATTTCGCACCGAACGGCGGGGCGTGATCTACTTAAGCTGCCCCTCCACCTGCATTCAGTTCAAGCCAGGGAGCGATGAGTTCGCGCTCGATCTCGTTCCGCCTGCGTTCCGGCAGCTATGGTTCCATGCGGATGGCAGTCTTGAAACCCAACTGGTGCGCTTGCCTTCAGCCATGCGCGTTCCCAATCTCCAGGCGCAAGGATACTGAAGCCGAGCAGGTACCTGTCAGAGAAACTGATGAGCGACCTCGGGCAGGGCGTTCGAGCGAATTTCCAGAGATTTTCAAATTTCCTGCCAGACTAGAGGGACAAATCGAGCGGTCGAACCCGCTGGGAGGAACGTCGTGTTGCGTCGTCGATCGCGCGAGGTCGGGTTAGGGTTAGCGATCGCGATGACCGCCGCAGTCGGCATGGTAATGGAGTCGCGCGAGGCGATCGCGCGCGAGGCAATCGTGGTGGCTTCGGTGAGTTTCGCGCCGGTGCAGCGCGATCGCCTCGCACCGGCATGGCGCGCAGACGGCAGGCACACCAACGAGCGGCTGGTGAAGATCGCGCAATCCAATGCTTCACCTCGCCCACAGCCAGACCTGAAACGGTTGGGGCAGTTGGCCGTAGCCGAAAGCACGCTGCTAGCGAATGGGAGCCTAGTAGATAGCTACCGACTGACCCTCACCGAATCGCGAGAAGTCACGATCGACCTGCGCTCTAAAACCTTTGATGCCTATTTGCGCCTGTTAGACGATACAGGCATCGAAATTGCTCAAAACGACGACCTATCCGAGTTCAATTACAACGCCCGCATCAGCAAACGCTTGCAGCCAGGTCAGTACACTATCCTGGCCTCTACTTACGGCGTAATGCGGCAAGGAGCGTACTCGCTGGAGGTCGCGGGTGCGACGAATGTGGCAGCAATCGCCGCCGAAGAGGTGACGTTTTGGCCGAATAGCGACATGAGCTGGCTGGACGTGAACGTAGAGCTAGGGCGGTTGGCGCGGTCTGAAGGTACTGCCCGCGATCGCGCCTATCGCAGCGTCGTGCAGGTGTATAACGGCGATAACTCTGGCTCGGGGACGCTGCTGAATGCTTCAGGGCGCATTTTGACTAATTTTCACGTGATTGCTGAAGGGGAAAATGGCGATCGCCCCCCGCGCGGCCCCATCTACGTAGGCGTTGCGCTACGTCCCGATCGCCCGGTGACGCCTCTGTTTCGGTGCGAACTGCTTCGGTATGACGTGGAAACCGATTTGGCGCTCCTGCAAGTGACGGGAGATTTGCTGGGGAATCCGCTGCCCGACTCTTTAACGTTTGATTTTCTCCCCATCGGCAACCCCAATCGGGTGCGGTTGGGCGATGCGGTGACCGTGTTGGGATTTCCGGGTACGACGGCGATTCAAGCGGGTGGGTCTTCGTATCTGACGCTGACTCGGGGTGTTGTCAGCGCTATTTTGAGCAGCAATGGCAAACGACGAGATTTCCTCTCCGATGCCACGGTCAATGCCGGCAATTCCGGTGGCGCGACGCTGAATGCGGCGGGAGAATTAATTGCGATACCGTCTTCGACCGTCTCGGAAACTGGGCGCAGCCCCAGCGACATCGATCGCGCCTCGGTGTTGCGCGCGGTCTCTGCGATTCCTGAAGATTGGCTGAGCGAGATTACCGGAACGACCGTACCTGCTGCGAGCAATTCAGTCGTTCCAGTGGATGCATCTTATTCCGAGCCTTGATAGCAGATGCTTCGGATTAGCTTTGCGCGTCAGCCGAGAGCGCGTCCCACCCGTCTGCCGGGACGGAGAGTTCGTAGGTGCGCTCGTCACCCAAGGGCGATCGCAGGGTTAACGTGAGGCGGCGATTCGGGGCGAGGGGAATAACCGCATCGAGATTGCCTTCTAGATCGACGGAGGTGGGGTTGCCGTTGGCGATCGCCACATTAATCGGATGCACCTGAGCCACCAACCGCACTGAAGGGGTGGTCGTGCCGTCG
>JBCBTL010000457.1:0-3169 GCA_039818705.1 Cyanobacteria bacterium J06639_1 | reverse complement strand
CTCAAAATCATCGAGCATCAGGGACAAGGGGCGGTGATTTATTTGAAGCAAGAGGGACGCGGCATCGGCCTGATCAACAAGCTCAAAGCGTATTCACTGCAAGATATGGGCTTAGATACCGTCGAGGCTAACGAACGGCTCGGCTTCGCGCCCGATTTGCGGAACTACGGGGTGGGGGCGCAAATTCTCAACGATTTAGGCGTGCGGCGGATGCGGCTGATCACGAACAATCCTCGCAAGATTTCTGGATTGAAAGGCTTTGGCATTCAGGTGGTCGATCGCGTGCCTCTCATTGTGGAAGCCGACGACAATAACGCTCGCTATTTAGCAACGAAAGCAGAAAAACTGGGGCATTTACTACTACAAACTCGTTTGCTGGCGATCGCCCTTCACCCCGTGAATCTCGACTTCGGCTGGAGCGATCGCGAACAGGCCGAATGGCTCGAACGCTTGTGCAAACTCGCCGCCCCCTACGGACTGTTAGTTCAGCCCGATCCACGTCCCATCGCGAAAGCCATCTTCACGGGGGCAGCGGCGATCGCCCACATCGGTTTAGCTAGCGACGCTCACTCTCTACCTTGGTTCGCCAACGTCAACGGCAACGACACCCTGAGGGGATATCGACGATCGCTGCTGCGCATTTTGGCCGAACTCGCGCGTCAGTCCGAGCTGTCGGGCATTAGCTGGATGGTGTCGGCGGGAGAAAATCCGCTCGATCGCCTGCACGAAAACTTGATCGGGCGCACCTGTGATGCGGCTGAGTTTGCGGAATGGACGATGAATCAGCCCCCCGACTGGAGTGAAGGCGTCATTTATCACCTCCAAATTCAGCCTGGAAATCATTCTGAAGCAGTCTCGTCGGTGGAATCGGCAGCGATGTTGTCGAACGCTTCGCACTCGGGAATGCCAGCGGTTTCGAGTGGAGACGAGCTGGAATTGACACCGGGAAATCGAGCTAAGCTATGAACACGAGCTGACGGCGCGAATACCGTATGTCAGCCCGGTCTGACTCGTTGTTCGCACCCCGCCATGCTGAGAATTGTTACCCAACGTCCCGAAGCAGAGGCCGAACTCCAGCGCATTTGCGATCGCGCTCGGGCAGATTGGGAAGGGCCGCGAGAATTCACCGTCCGAGAAATTTTGCAAACCGTCCAGCGTAAAGGCGATGTGGCATTGCTCGACTACGCCGCTGAGTTTGATGGCGTAGACATGTCTCTCGACGATCTGAAAGTCTCGGGAGCAGAGCTAGAAGCCGCCTATCAAACCATTTCGCCGCAGTTGCTCGATGCCATTCAGATGGCAAAAGAGCGCATCGAGGCGTTTCACCGCCAGCGAGTGCCCAAAGGCTGGGTTACATTTCCCGACGACAATATCGTGCTGGGCAAGCGCTACACTCCCGTCGATCGCGCCGGTCTTTACGTTCCCGGCGGACGGGCAGCATACCCCAGCACGGTGCTGATGAACGCCGTTCCCGCCGTAGTTGCGGGCGTGCCCGAAATCGTGATGGTAACACCGCCAGGGTCGGGCAGCTTAAACCCCGACGGCAGCAAAAATAAGAGCATCAACCCAGCGATTTTGGTGGCTGCGCAGGTGGCGGGCGTGGAGACGATTTTCCGCGTGGGTGGAGCGCAAGCCGTGGCCGCACTCGCCTACGGAACGACCAGCATTCCCAAAGTGGACGTAATCACAGGGCCGGGGAACACCTACGTCACCCTGGCGAAAAAGCTGGTGTACGGCACGGTGGGCATCGACTCGCTGGCGGGCCCGTCCGAAGTGCTGATTATCGCCGATCGCACCGCCAATCCCGTCCACCTCGCCGCCGACCTGCTGGCACAAGCCGAACACGACCCGATGGCGTCGGCAATTTTATTGGTCACGGATTATGATTTAGCGTTGCAGGTCGAAAAAGCCCTCACCACTCAACTGGAGAATCACCCGCGCCGGACGCTGACGGAAAAGGCGATCGCACACTACGGCCTCATCGTCGTGGTGGAAAACTTGGACGAAGCCGTCGAACTTTCCAATCTTTTCGCCCCAGAACACTTGGAATTAGAAGTCGAAGACCCCTGGACAGTCGTCGAAGGCATTCGGCACGCGGGGGCAATTTTCCTCGGGCACGATACCCCTGAAGCCGTGGGCGACTACATTGCGGGGCCGAACCACACGCTACCGACCAGCGGCGCGGCGCGCTACGCTTCCGCGTTGGGAGTGGAAGTATTCATGAAGCATTCCAGCCTCGTGCAGTACAACAAGCAAGCGCTCAAAGAGGTGGCGGGAGCGATCGCCGCCCTCACCGAAGCCGAAGGACTGCCCTCCCACGGCGACTCCGTGCGGTTGCGTCTAGAATCCGAGACGAATTGAGCCGACGTTGGTTGAAGGCAGGTTAAGGGTTGCAGCGCTCGGGCTTACTCGCGCCACTGATACGGGGTGCAGGAACGGCTCTGACGATCCAAGTTGTCAGTGCGGGCGTACTGTACGGCTCGCACCTGCTGCTCGCTCGCTGGATGGGGACGACGGAGTACGGCATCTACGACTACGCCAGTGCCGTTGGGCTGCTGCTCGCGTTCGCGGCTGGCTTCGGCTTGCCCACAGCAGTGCTGCGATTGATTCCAACCTACCAAGTTCGAGAAGACTGGGCTCTCCTGCGGGGGATGATCTGGGGGAGTTGGCAGCAAACGTGCTGGGTGGGCGCGATCGCCTCCATCTGCGGCACTATCGCCGTATTGGGAGTCGATGCTACCCGCAGCTTGGGAGCGTATACTCTGCCGCTGGCGGTGGGCATGTGGGCAATCCCGGTTTTAGCGTTGACCAATCTCCAATTGGAAATCGCGCGGGCTTTCCATCAAATCGTCCTTGCCTACGCCCCTTCACTGCTCGTGCAGCCGCTGTTGCTGACGATCGCTGCTGCCGTCTGGCAACTTCGGCAGGACGTAACCAGCACGGTGGCGATCGCGCTATCCTTGCTCGCGACTCTGCTGGCGCTGGCGCTACAGGGATTCCTGTTTCATCGCAGTTTAGATGCCAATATCCGCACGGTTCGACCCGCTTACGATCGCTCGCGCTGGCGGCGCGAAGCTCTGCCACTTCTTTTGGTGGGGGGATCCCACATCATCCTGAATCGAACCGACACGCTGACGATCGGAGCGTTGTTGAGCGCGAAAGAGGTGGG
>JBCBTL010000456.1:0-3173 GCA_039818705.1 Cyanobacteria bacterium J06639_1 | reverse complement strand
AGAGACTGATTCGACCGCAGGGTAGACGCGCGATCGCGCGATTGGCTCTACATTCCCAGCGGTCTCGATGCGGGTTGGGTTAGCGCGATGGGGTGGCATCCTCGCGATCGCCGTAGTCGTGCAGGGTATCCCCGCGATCGCTTTGCGCACAACTTTATCGTCGTAAAAGGCGATCGCAGCCTGGAACAGTCCGCGCTTATCTCCGAAGGTGTCGTAAAGACTGCCTCAGTTGATGCCCATGCTCTCGACTAAATCTTGAATCGAAGTCGCTTCGTAACCTCGCTCCCAGAAGGTATCCATTGCCTTCTTGAGAACGTCCTCGCGATCGAATGATTTCGGTCAAGCCATGCAATTGCAGTTATTGTTGACTTGTCGTAGTCATTTTGAAATGCATGGCCAAGTACAGCAATCCGTGCAGGCTTACCTCGCTGGAAGAGAGTACCGTTTGGATACAGCCCAGAGAGGATATGAACACCTTTCATTTTTCGTTCGTAAGCTAAGCAGTGATGCATCCAGGTTGGTAATGGACTCCAAGAAAGAACGACAATTGCGCAAAATTCTTCGGGACGTTGGGATAGACAATGCCGACCAGTGGGTATCAGAAGCTGATGCGTATATGGAACCCATCCCAATGGCAGAAATGGCTTTATTTCTTCGAGAAGCTTGGCAGCCTATTCTCCGTCAAAATGACATATCTTGGATTGTCCCTCTCATCAAAGAACTTGAGAGTAGACAAGGAAGAAAAGATCTCTACGCACTGCGTTTTCTGCCGCCTAAAACTGTTCTAAGGCAAGCTCTTCAGCGATTACAGGCGGCGGGCATCGACCCGAAAGACTTAACCATAGTCATAAGAGAATTCCAGCTTGAAGTGCTCGCACAAGTCATCGATCTATTAGATGGTGGAATCTCTTTTGAAGAGGACTTTGAAAGTAACTGGAGTATATTTTCGCTTGATGACGAACTGGAACCTGTCGATAGCTTCTCTGATATGAAGCATCTTATATGGGAGTTCGATCCAGATCGTGAGGATGTTTGATCGCTTGCCAAAAAACTTCACTCTGGCGGTTACATAGCCTTCCATGGCAAAGTAGGGAAGCCCTAATGTCGCGCTGAAAGCTTTGACGTATTCGAGTTCGATGAAGGTAGCTTGGAAGTCTGGAGAGGGACGGTTCTCGGAAATGGCATAGCGATCGCCTTTCAATCCGCAGCTGGCGATCGCCTCCACGCGATCGAGCGACTGCATAGGCGCTCCGGGTTCAGAGGCGATAAAAATGCGGACGATCTCGGACGTCGTTTGTTGCAGGTACTATGTAACCACTGTCAGTTTCGGATAAACCCTATCAAAGTACCGAAGTTGCCGTTCAAACCACGTTGCGCGTACTTCCCGCGCCAGAACTCGATCGCAAGGCATTATGAAGAAAACTCTACTTGCATTTACATTCGCGCTCGCTGGGTGCGGGCAATCAATACTTGCATTTACATCCGCGCTCGCTGGGTGCGGGCAATCAATCGCAAGCAGATATCCGGTAGCCCTCACTAACCCTTGTTTGGGGGCGATCGCAGTGTTGTAAATCTCGCGCACCTGCGGCCACCACTGTCACAGCGCCCGTACCAATGCCAGCAGCCCCGATACGGCTAGCAGCGTCGCCGCGATCGTCGCTAAAATGACGGCCTAGACTTGCAAATCGGACGATGTCGATCCGTTGAAAACTAAATCGGGGTTGTCCAACACGAGTTCACCTCAAAAGCGCAGCAAAGGCAGTTCGGATCGTACTTGGAATCCTCAAAAACGCGACAGGCAGGAATCCGCATGAACGCGATCGCCAAAATCCTAGCAGCCGCGCTGAAATCCTTCGCGATCGCCGGAGCTATAGTTCTAGTGGTAGCGGGAGCGATCGCTTCACCACTCCAAGCCGAACCCGAACGACTGCCCCAACCCAAACCCGCTCCCTCGCTATTCCCCGAATCGACTGCGACCGAATCGTCCCCCTTTGCGATGCCAGTGCTGAGCGAACCGCCGCGGTCGCCTTTGCAAGCCCTCGACGATGCTGCTCGCACCAACGAAGACGCCACGCGCGCCTCCCACACCATTGCCCACTACGTCAGCTCGCCCTCAAACGCTCCCGCTAGTCCCACTCCAAGCGGCATTGAGTCGGCACAGAACTGAGATTCAAAGCCTTCATTTCCATAGAATTCAAAACTCGCGATCGCACTTTCGGATGATGTCAAATTCTCTCGAACGGTCGAAGCGATCGCTCCGCACAACATTTCATAGTGAAGTGTCGGCGGTGTTGCCAAATGTAGCGCCGAGTAGATAGTGAATTAAGGAAATAACGTGGTTATCCAACCCTCTAAATCGCGAACAAATGTTTTAACGGTCGGCTTGATCGGAGCGATCGTCAACGTTCGATCCATCTCAAGCGGGTTCGGGCACAACCGCTGCTTGCGCGTTATTCCGCATCTTGGACTGAGTCGTTTAATCCCACATCCTCCTCAAGGCTGAATCTGAAGCGATCGCCATCTTTTACGCCCCGCTCGTTTGTCCTATCAGCAATAAGGCAATGGCCGCTAGCATCGCTTGGAAATGCTGAAAAAGGAGTTGATATGCGGTTCGCCGATAGAGGCAAAGTCAAATTTTATGGAAGTATCGCCGAGGTTTGCTTTGCGTTTCTGAGCGTTTGCGATCGCCGATGAGAACGGGCAGTCGAGATGCCTCTCAACTGCCCGTTCTGGAGGTCAACTTGTCCGGCGATCTTTTCTCCGTACCGCGAGTATCAATTTCAGCCAACCGCTCGACGATCGCCAGACAAGCCTCAGCAGGAGCAGACCCAAAAACAGCAGCAGCGCTCAGCGCGAGATCAGAAGAGAGCAGCCTCGCCCCTGCCCCCTCAATCAGCTCGCACCGTTTTGCCCAGATGAATCGAACAAATGTCCATGACCACGCAAGCCCCTTTCCAGAGCTTGGGCACTCGCTTTTGACGAATGAAGGCTCAAAAGAACAGGCCATTGGTCGCTCCCATCACGGTGTAGCTGGTGATAACTCTCTTCAGACTCAACGCCCCGATAATGAGACATTTTTACCTCGGTGACTCGATCGGCTCCCATGTGCTCTGCTACCTTTGGCCGAGCGTGCCCCCACTCGCATCAGCGCTAAATTCATTCCCAACTATGCA
>JBCBTL010000455.1:0-3176 GCA_039818705.1 Cyanobacteria bacterium J06639_1 | reverse complement strand
GACTCACAGCCGTCCTCGACCGCGATCGCCTCGACGATATTGCAGCAGGGGATGTCGAATTAGAACGAGAAATCCTCGCTCTGTACTGCGGCGACGCTCGTCGGCTCGTCCAGACGGCTCGGGACGCGATCGCCGCTGCTGATTTCGCTCAGCTAGAACGCTCCATGCACCAGCTCAAGGGCAGCAGCGGCAATTTGGGGGCGATCGCGGTGGCCGCGGCCAGCGAGCGTTTGGTTGTCGCGGCTCGCAATGGCGATCTCGACGCAGCGCGCCGCTGGCTGGCCGAAACCGAATCGGCATTCGTGCAGACGGACGCGGCGTTCTCTGCCTACATAGGGAGGCTTTGATGGGAATGAAATTTGCCCAATTGTAATGTTTGTTTATCTCTGATTCTTTCGTTTCAGGGTGCGAGATGTGAGCGGCGAAGCGGGCACACTAGAAGCGGGTAAATTTGGCGAAGCGAATGACCCGAACCGGGATGCAGTCAGCGATCGAACACCTAGTCTTTGCACTGCGCTGGTTGGGTTGGGCGGCTGAATCGCTCGTTCATTCTGTTGCCGATACTTGGCACAGTCGCCGTCGCCATCGCCACGTTTTCAGTCCCACTCTGCGCACTGCCATTCAGCGTCGCGATCGCTGCGGGGTCGAGCACCTGCTCGCACAAGGTAATCGCCCGAACGGGCGCGATCGCGATCGGCTCACCCCTTTGCACGTTGCCGCCCGCGCTGGAGACTGCGATATCGCGCGACTGCTGCTGGAACGCGGTGCGGACGTGAATGCCCGCAGCCGCTGGGGAGAAACGCCGCTGCACGTCGCGATTCGCGCGGGGCAGTCGCGCACAGTTGCGCTGTTGCTCGAAAGTGGAGCGCGCGTCGGGGCAACCACAGCGTTTCCTCACTGCGATACGGCTCTGCACCTAGCCGCTAAACGCGGCGACATTGCCAGCACGCGCATCCTCGTCAAGCACGGTGCGGATGCCAACGCCCGCAATGCCATACCCGGCATCACGCCGCTCCAGATGGGCGGTCGTCACGCGGAAATCGTGGCGCTTTTGAAACACCACGGTGCGACAGCAGCAGACGACATCTACCGCGCAGTGTGGTACGGCCACGTTGACAGCGCGATCTCGTATCTCGTCAAAGGTGGAGACGTAAATGCCAAACACCGCGATGATGTCTCGCTGCTGCATGTTGCCGCCCAGGTCGGTCGAGTGAATATTGCCGCGCTCCTGCTGGCGCGGGGAGCAGAGGTGGACATCCGCGATCGCCACGGCAACACCCCACTCGCGATCGCGGCTCGATGCGATCGTCCCAGCGTGGTCGCGCTGTTGCTGTCGCGAGGAGCTAGTGTCAACTGCCGCAATCGTCAGGACATGACCCCGCTTTATCAAGCAGCAGTAGAAGGCCATCGCGCCATGGCAGCCCGGTTAATCGTCAGCGGAGCCGCGATCGACCTGTCCGAAGCGGCGCTCCTCGGTCAGCATTCCATCGTGCGTCAGCATCTCGACAACGGCGGCGACGTGCGCGTGAAGCTGCCGCAGGTGGGAACATTGCTCCATGCCGCTGCCCGCAATAACGATTTGGAGCTGGCGCAGCTCGCCCTCGATCGCGGTATCAACATTGACGAACGCACCCCTCTAACGCCGTTGCACGTCGCAGCGAGAAACGGTCACATCTTGCTTGCCGAGATGTTGTTGGCGCGGGGGGCAGCCGTCAATCGCCGCGATCGCTTTCCCGGCTTCACTCCACTCCACTTTGCGGCAATGCGGGGCGATCGCGACATGGTCGAACTGCTTGTCACCCACGGAGCCAAGGTAAAAGCGCGAACGTGGTGGCCGCCCAATCTCACCCCCCTCAAACTCAGTCAGCCTTATCCCGAGGTAGAGCGTTTGCTCGTTCGTCACGGCGCGAGATAAGTGGCGAGCTAGACTGCGGGTAACTCAAGAGGGCGATCGCGATGAGTGCTGCGATATTTCACCTCGCATTTCCCGTGGCGGATATTCCCACCACCAAGCGCTTTTATGCCGAAGGGTTGGGCTGCGCGATCGGACGAGAGACTCCTAGCGCTGTCATCATGAATTTGTCCGGGCATCAACTGGTGGCGCACGTCACGCGCCAACCATTGCAGCCGCAGAACAGTATCTATCCCCGACACTTCGGTCTCGTGTTTGAAGAGTTTGCCGATTGGGAAGTGCTGCGCGATCGCGTCACAGCTCGCAACTTATCCTTCTATCAGGCGCCCAAGCTACGTTTCCCCGATCTCATTACCGAACACCACACGTTTTTCCTGGCCGACCCGTTTCACAATCTGCTGGAATTCAAGTTCTACGTTCACCCCGAGGCGATTTTTGGGGCGGTGGATGTGGGAGCCGTAGGCGATCGCGTATCTCGTTGACGCGCGCAAACGGTACTGTCACGAACAGCAGCATGATGTCTAAGAGTTCGACTGCAACCAGTTTTCCAAATCAGTTGTCGTTTCAAAATCGAGCAGGTTTTCTCCCAGAGCTTCCAACCTCTCGAGGGGCAGGGTTTTGATGAGGAGAGTTAGAGCTTCAGGCACCTCACCCAGCTTACGTTTGAGCATCTTCATGATTAAGACTCGCCCTTCCTCAACGCGACCCTCAGCACGACCATCCTGAAAGACGCGCGTTTGACTTGCTTGGGTCGCCATACCTAACATCGCTGCAATCTCCTCAAGCCTGAGTTCGGGAAACTTGTAGACCATCTTGGTTTGCACTAATTCTATCAAGGTGGCTTGCTCTGCTGATTTCCCGACGATGCTCTGAATCAGCCGTCGAGCTTGCTCGGGTGCTCGATCGGCAGCTCCCACCATCAGACGCATCAGCCCCCACCCAAACGGCTCGTCATCATACGCAGGAGGCGCGTCGAGATAAATGCGGCTGACATTGGGTAAGGCTAGAAATGGAACGTAGGCCGATGATTCTGGTGGTTCTAAGCTTTGTTTGGCGAATAAAACGACAGCCCGCCAATTCTGAGTGTCAGGATGATACTTCAAGAAGAGGGCGATCTCAGCGAACAGCCGTTGATAGAGCGCTTTATCAGGCTGGAACTGGACTTCGACGAAGTAGACCGTAGAATCGCTGGCAGTTGGTGCAGGCAAGAAAACCCCGTCGATGCGAAATGCAGTTTGTTTAACTTCAACTGAATCGAAACGAT
>JBCBTL010000454.1:0-3189 GCA_039818705.1 Cyanobacteria bacterium J06639_1 | reverse complement strand
GGAACGACTCCACCCCAATGCGCACGAGATTCTCGATATCTAGCCCCTCGCGCACAATGCCAGCCGCATCGTTCAGTTTGATCCCGTCGATCCACTCCAGGGTAAGGACGCGACGGGCGCAGTATTTCCAATAAATTTCGGGGACGTAAACGTCGTCATCATCTGCGAAGTAGGTGGCAAAGCGCTCGCAGTTGCGCCCTTCGTTCAGGTAGTCAATTTCTTCAAACAGCTTCGAGCCAAACTCATCCACAGTGGCTTGCAGCGAATAACCGAGGTTGAGGGGCAAAAAGGGTGCAATCCAGCCCGCCACCCAGCGAATGATGTAGAGATCGAGGCTGAGACGACCGACCAAGTGCGGGCGCTGCACTTTAACTGCAACCAGTTGGCCGGTGTGCAGGCGAGCGCGATAGACCTGACCGAGACTGGCAGCAGCAACGGGGGTAGCGTCGAACTCCGAAAATACGGAATTTACCGAACGCTGCAACTGCGTTTCGATAATCGACTGCGCCTTGCGATTAGAGAAGCTGGGTAACTTGTCCTGTAGCTTAGTGAGTTCCTCTAAAAAGTCCTGACGGATGAGGTCGGGGCGCGTGGAGAGTGCCTGGCCGACCTTGACGAAGGTTGGGCCGAGTTCCGTCAGTAACGTCCTGAGCTGAGTGGCGCGTCTAGCCGTTCTCGCTGCATTGGCGTTGAACCAGCGATCGCACTGTAAATCCCAGCAAAAGCCCGCAAACCCAGAAAAGATAACGATCGCTCGATACGCAACCTGAAACCACCGCCAGCGGTAGTACCGCGCAATGGCTACGGGATCGTAGCGTTTGAGTCGCTCCAGTTGGGCTACAGACACAGATTCTCAGCCGACTTAACAATCGTTCATCATTTTAGTATAGGTAATTACGAAAGGTGAAGATTCTCGATTGAGACGTGCTGTCTCGACTAGAAATCGCTGCTTCAACGACTGCTTCAAACTGCTTCAGCTAGAGATGTAGAGCTTGCAGGTTATAGAGGTTGGCATAGATCCCCTGGAGCGCCATGAGTTCGTCGTGAGTACCCTGCTCGACCAGTTCGCCCCGTTGCAACACCAAAATGCGATCGACGTTGCGGATGGTGGCGAGTCGGTGGGCGATCACGATCGCGGTGCGATCGCGCAGCAATGTCTCCAAAGCATCTTGAACGAGCGCTTCCGTCCCGACATCGAGACTGGCGGTTGCTTCGTCTAAGACTAAGATTTGGGGATCGCGCACGATCGCTCGCGCAAAAGCCAGCAGTTGTTTCTGCCCGCTCGATAAGTTATTGCCGCGCTCGCGCACTTCAGTTTGATATCCGTTGGGCAGATCGAGAATGAACGGCTCGACGTTCACGAGCTGAGCCGCGCGGCGTAACGTCGCTTCATCGTAGGTTTCGCCCAGCGCAATGTTGTCGGCGACGTTGCCAGAGAACAAAAAGCTATCCTGCAAAATCATGCCGAGATGTCGGCGCAACTCGGCTTGAGTGAGATCGCGAATGTCCACGCCGTCGATCGCGATGCGGCCTTCAGTCACGTCGTACAGGCGAGCCATCAGCCGCACGATCGAACTTTTCCCGGCTCCCGTTGGGCCGACGAGCGCGACTTTTTCGCCCGGTCGAATCGTAAACGTCAGGCCATTCAGGACTTTCTCATCGGACTTGTAGCCGAAAGATACGTTCTCGAAGCGGACTTCACCCCTGGCCTCGGCGGGGAGCGATCGCGGCTGCTCCGCATCTTTCACGTCGATGGGAATATCCATTAACCCCGAAATCCGCTCGATCGCCGTAAACCCCGACTGCAACGAGGTAAATTTCTCAGCGAGCTGGCGCAGCGGATTGAAAAAGCGCTGCGAGAACAGAATAAATGCGTAAAGACTGCCAAAGGTGAGCGGCTCGCGGGCGCGATCGCCCAACCCAGCCGGTAATGAGGGGGCAGCTTGGGCGATCGCCGTCCCCCAAGCGTCCAAAGATGCCGTCAAAATACCGCGTCCGCCCAACCATACCAATCCAGCCACGCCGAACCAGGCCACCCATTCCAATAGTGCAGACAGTGCCGAGTCGTAAAAAATCGTGCGATCGACGGCATCGATGTAGCGCTGATTATTTTCGTTAAACGCTTCGGCGTTGTAGCGCTCGCGGCGGAAAAGCTGGACGACGTTCACGCCCAAGATGTTCTCTTGCAGCCGCGAATTCAGCTCCGACAGTTCTTCGCGCACCTGAAAGTTGATGTCTCGATAGCGCTCTTGCAGCCATCCCACCAGCCATCCCGTCGGCAGAATGATGACGATCAGCAGTAAGCCTAAATCCCAACGTTCCAGCACCATCACGATCGCGATCGCCACCAGCGTCACCAAGTCGCTGACGATGCCCACTGCCCCCGTCGAAAAGACGTCCCCCAACGCTTCTACGTCGCTAGTAATTCGGGTGATGATGCGTCCGACCGGAGTGCGATCGAAATAAGACGAAGATAAATGCGTAACGTGGTCGAACAGGCGATCGCGCACGTCGCTGGTCATGAGTTGCCCGAGCTTCTGACTGGTGTAGCCCTCCAAAGACTGAAAGACCAAACGCGCCACAATCGTCGCTACCAGAGCAAACACGTATCCGAGCAGCGCTCCTCCCGTTTGTCCCGCCGCGATCGGGCCGTCAAGGGCGCGCTGGAGAATGACGGGCTGAATGGCATCCGCGATCGCCAGCGGCGGCAAAAACACGAGCGACCACGCGACCAAAGGCCAGTGGCGACGCGCGTAAGGCCACAACGACACCAGCAAGCGAAAATCATTTTGCCGAGCGCGACGGCGATCGTCGAACGCTCCTGCCGAACGAGCCTGTGAAGATCGCGAAGAGCGCTCGCCAGCCATCGGAATCCCTGCAACGCAAACTGTCTCAGTCTAGAGGGCGATCGCACCGCGCGGGAATGAGGCTCGCCACAGGATAGAGCCGACGCAGACTCCCTCGCGTTCTCAAACGCTCTGCTACCCTGCGAGCAAATACCGGCTTTGCAATTGATGACCCTTCGCCAAGACTTCGACAACCCCTGGAAAGACATCCTCGAAGCCCACTTCCCCGCCTGCATTGCCTTCTTTTTCCCCGATATCTACGCCCGCATCGACTGGGCGCGCGGTCACGAATTTCTCACCACCGAACTCCAGCAAATCTCCCGCGATGCCGAAGTGGGCAAAC
>JBCBTL010000453.1:0-3202 GCA_039818705.1 Cyanobacteria bacterium J06639_1 | reverse complement strand
TCTCCATAGGGATAGGTTTGTTCGCGGCAGCTAGTGTCAACAATCGTATTGGAAATCACTTCAGTATCGAACTTCGCCCGCTCTTGAGGTGTATCGAAATTTGTTTTCCAATCGACAAAGGATTCGCTACCTCGAAACACGACGATTGCGTGTGATTGCTCGAAGAGTACTGCGCACTGCGTATCGGTTGTAGTATCGTTCAAACTCGTCGAGCCAGCTTCAAACTCGTCCACAAGATCGGACGAGCCTTTTTGGTATATTCGTTGACTCAGAATTGCGTATCTGACTGCTTTGGAAAAATCGATTGGCATGGCTACTACGTTGGCTGAGGTTGGGGGCTTGCAACGTGCGATCGCTTAACTCTTAACTATAGAGATCTCAAGCGATAAAGATGCACGGCTTGGTCAGTTCGATCTTGAGATGACGTTAAGGCTGAGATGCGTCAGGCTTTATCTCTGAAGCCGGTCTCTCGCGATCGCCTACTACATACATCAGCCCCGACCACAGGGTTAACGCAACGGCAATCCAAAAACAAATCACGCCGCCCGGTGCGCGGGCGATGAGCAGCGCGATCGCCAAAATTTGACTCACCGTTTTGGCTTTGCCCCACCCGTTCGCCCCCGAAATTTTGGGTTGTCGGATGCGCCATCCGGTAATGGCAAATTCGCGGGCGATCGCCAAAAACACTCCCCAAGCGGGAATCTGTCGAGCTTCCACCAGTGCCAGGAGTGGAGCCAGAACCAGTAATTTATCCACCAGTGGGTCGAGAAACTTCCCCAAATCGGTGACCATATCGAGGCGGCGGGCGAGATAGCCATCTAGCCAATCCGTCCCCGCTCCTAGCAAAAAAGCTCCTAAAGCCACCCAGCGACCTTCCGGCCTGCCCCAAGCCATCCCGACCAGAACGACGGGAATAACCAGCAGTCGAGACAGCGTAATCCAAGTGGGCAGGTTGATACGCACGAAAAACTCTCTGGATTCGGGGGCTAGGGCAGCGTGAATTGAGTCGTGACCTGAGAGCCAGCACCTTCGAGCGCGATCGTATTGGTTCGCAGATCTGCCGTTCCTTTTTGGCCGCGCACGGTTAAGTTCTCAGCGCCAGATTGCTTGTAAAACACGTTTCCCGTGGCGATCGCCAATTCTTCATTCACGTCCCACTGCACGCGATCGGCTTCCAGTTCGGCGCGATCGATGGCCACGGCTTTGACCTCGCCTTCGAGGGTCGCCGTTTGGGACGCAAGCTCGTAAGTCAAGCTCTTACCGCGAAAGGTCACCTCCTGCTCGCGATGGGTAATGACCACGCCACCGCTGCTTCTCACCACATCTGTGACCGTATCCCATTCCACGATCTGCGTGGTGACATCTAGCGGTGGATCGACCGATGTGATGACGATGGCAGGTGGTTCTGCGGCAGCCTCGTCGGGGGCTGAAGCGTCAGGCTCGGAGGTTGACGTGTCCGGCGGATCGAGGCTGAGGCGCAGATAGTTCGTTGATAAATCGGCATCGAGGCGATCGCCTTTCATTTCGATCTGCCGTTCCGTTTGCCGCACGATCACGTTGCCAATTGCGGCCAGCTTGTTATCTTCGGGCCGCCATTCAATTTTGTCGGCACTGAGAGCCAACGATAGCGGCTCTGCCACCGCTTCAACCGTTCCCGACAGTTCTAAGCGTTTCTCGCGCGGTAAGACGCGTCCCCCTTCTGCACTGACCGTAATCGCTTTCCCTTCAGGGTCGTAAAATTCGCCTTCAACGGTTTGCAAGGATGCTTGAAACCCGTCCTGTTCGTATTCAGCTATGTCTGCTTCCAGCTTCCACAGCACGTTGCCGTCGTTGTCTGTTTCGGTCAGATTGATGTCGCGGTACACCAGTTCGGGAGCTTCGCTTGGAGCGGGAATCGGAGTTTGGGCTTCGGGTTGCGGCGATCGCCCGCAGCCAGCTACCAGCAACAAAATGAGGGCGATCGCCCCCCCTGTCAAATGTCGGAAAGGCAGCTCTTTCATTCTCCTGCTCCCACCGGCATGGCTAACTGCTGTCGAGCGGCGTACACGCTCTGCACGTTGTACCAGTTGAGGAAGCAAATGCGGCAGAGTTCCAATGCCCAGCCCGGCTTATTGCGATCGATGAGCCATTGCAGCATGGGTTCCAACCGCGTCTCGTTCAACCAGCCCCCCATCGACAGTAATCCCCACAGCACGCGATGCAACAGGGTCATCTGAATCATTAGCCGCACTTCCCAGGTGGGGTGCTTGCGGTAAAACAGAATCCCCATCCGCCCTCGCTGCCGCTCTTGTTCGATCAAATGCGGCACCTGCTGGAGTGAAAATGGCGGATGCCAGTGATATCCCGTGGCCTCGGGACATTTCACCAGTTGCAGTCCCAACTGCTTGAGCCGCACTCCCAATTCCAAATCTTCCCAGCCGTAAAGCTGAAAGCGAGTATCGAAAGGGCCGTCCTCTGATTCAGCCGCGCGGTCGAGCCAATGCTTCGCGATCGCCACATTCCCCGTGGCGAAATACGCTGCCGAAAAATCCGTGGGTTTGAATGACTCCGACTCGGGGCGCTCGAAGTTGCTGGTATTGACCACGCGCCCGTATGTGAAAACAGGGGCTGGGTCGGACGCAATGCCATCGCGATCGCTCAGCACCTGCGCGTGCGCGGCCAAAAACGACTCCACGACGACCAGATCGCTATCGATGAAGATGATGACATCTCCTTTGGCCTGCCGACAGCCGAAGTTTCGCGCTCCAGCCGGGCCGCCGTGGTTTTGTTGAAACCAACGGACGTGAGGCAAATCGGCTTCTTGCAACCAGGCGATGGTCTCATCGGTGGACCCGTCATCGACGACGACCACCTCGTAATTCTCGTACGCGCCCGGCTGTTGACGCTCCAGCGCCCGCAAGCACTTTTTCAGGATAGGCAAGCGATTGTACGTGGGGATGATGATGCTGATAAACACGGCTGCTCCACCAGCGCGATCGCCACTACTAGCCTACTCGGTCGCGATCGCCCGTCCCACCCCAGGAGCGCAGTGCCACCCAATCCCGGACACAGCTCTCGAATTCAGGGCAATCTCGAAATCACCTCGGTTTTGCACTCACCTCAATCTTGAACCAAGACGAACGGCTGCACGATCAACGCCTTCGATTCATTCGTTAACGCTCCAGAATCGCGCCGCGCGATCTCAGCATCATCCGCCACGACG
>JBCBTL010000452.1:0-3206 GCA_039818705.1 Cyanobacteria bacterium J06639_1 | reverse complement strand
ACCCAACCTGTCGAAGCTTATTGCGTCAAGGTCTAATGATGCCAGAGAACTCGCTGCCTGCGATGTTGTGTGCCCTATATCAGCAACACCATTACTACTGCCGTTCATAGCGTCATTCTGTACATTAACCCGTTTGGTTAGGCGAGCAAAGAGTCCCTGCGTCGTTTGCACCCCGCGTAGCCCTGGCTGCTCGTTGGTGGCGGCGAGCAACGTGCGCGCACTCCTTCTGCTGGTACTTGTGTCCTTGGCATTGACAGCGATCGCATCCTTCAGAGCTTCCGTAGCTCCGCTTCTAAGGCCATCGACATTAGTAAGAGCAAGGGCAAGCTGCAGCGCACACAGCACGACAACTATCGCGAGTGCCACCTTTGGCAAAGGGAGAGCCATACTTGCTGCTCTCCTAGCCGAAGCTATGTTGCTCATTGTGAGGCAACTTGAGCTTTGCCTTTGATGCTCTGCTTTACCTTTACACGGAAGATGTGAGTGCTTAGTCCGTGCCCTCGTGTCGCTTTTGTGGAGGAGCTGTGTTGAGTGCTGGTGGTGATATCTCAAGTGGCAAGCGTACACCGCTGATCACGACGCTTTGCATACGCTTAACAAAGAGACGGGGTCAAGTTGCACACTGGTCACTGCAGTAGGACACGGTGTACTCCTCGTGACGCAAGCACGCACAGATGTTGCTCTGAGGCGTTGTAGCGCAGTCTGTCTATCGTCCTATTCTACAGGAGCAACACCTCCGACTACTCCTCTTCCACTCGAGCCACTTCCGCTCGACCTGTCCCGACTGGGACTGTCGTTGTAGCCTCCACGCCTTCTGCTCGTTCTGCACCGGCGTGCTCTTGAGCTGCCGCCAAGCTGCAGGATACACTATTCTGAACTGTGTCGTTGGAATAGCGCCCCCCCGCGTCCGTCTGCGCAAGCGCGAGTGCGAGTGCAAGTGCAAGTGCAAGTGCAAGTGCAAGTGGCGGCCGCCGTTGCCCTAGGGTGGAGGTTTAGTTGCGGGTGGGGTTAACGCTCCCGCTGGCTGGGTTGATTTGTATGAGCGGGTATTTAGCGAGTTCGCCGCCACGCGATCGCCTTGCCTCGTCCCTCCCCCCTGTGTGGATGGCACACGGCACGCAAGATCCGGTGATTGCGATCGACATTGCCAGACAGTCGCGAGCGGCGATCGTCAAGCTGGGGGCAGAGGTGACCTATCGCGAGTACGACATGGGTCATCAGATTATTCCGTCCGAACTGGAAGAGATGCGGGCGTTCGTTGCGAATCGAGGGTGAGGATGCCGCAAAGGATTAGATTCTCCAGCACGCGAGAGCCGCGCGTGATGCGGAAAATTTAAGGCTCTGGAGGGCGAGAAGGCGTTATAGTCTAGCCGATAGCCATTGGGGTTGAGGTGGCATTGCAAAAGCGAGCGAAAACAGGCTCTCCATCGAACTCTTCTAATGGGGACAGCCGCTCTAATGGAGCCAGCCGCGCCCAGCGCAGCACGAAAATTGTGGCGATCGCCAATGGCAAAGGCGGCGTGGGCAAAACCACGACAGCAGTGAATTTATCGGCCACCTTTGCAGAAACTCATCGGGTCTTACTTGTCGATGCCGATCCGCAGGGGTCAGCCTCTTGGTGGGTGGAGCAAAGTGAAAAAGGGATGGGGTTTGATATCGCACAAGCCACTGACCCAAAAAAGTGGAAAGAGCTTTGCGATCGCGCCGATCGCGATTTGATCGTGGTAGACACGCCCCCCGCCTTGCAGTCGAAAACGCTGGCCGCAGTCCTAGCCGAAGCCGATTATTTGGTGTTGCCAACCCCTCCCGCGCCGATGGACTTGGCCGCTTTAATCGAAACCGTGCGATCGGCAGTTCAGCCCGTGGGGGTAAATCACCGCGTGTTGCTAACCCGCGTCGATCCGCGCAGCGTGCGCGAGACGTTGGAGGCGCAAAATACACTTTTAGAACTGGGCATTCCGGCCTTTCACGCCTTCGTGCGATCGTACAAAGCCCACGAACGAGCGGCGTTGGATGGCAAAGCGATTACGCAGTGGAAAGGCAAGCAAGCCCGCGAAGCGGAGTCGGACTATCGGCGGGTAGCAAACGAACTGGCTCGGGACTGGAAAGATGACCCGGCTTGAGCCGACAAACTCGCGCCCGAGTCATGAGTATGCGTGCGGCTACGGCATAAAATTAATGGATCGAGCCAAACAGATGGGAGGCGTGAGTGGTTAAGCGAAAACTGTCGGACGTGTTGCGGGCAGAAACCAATAAGTCGCAGGATAAGACAGGTGGCGATCGCGCAACTGGTTCTGACAGTGCGACAGCGTCTACCCCCAAGCAAAAGCCCGCTGCTCGCACCCGAAAGCGTACCGCGAACCCCATCTCTCCCCCCCCCGAGGATACGACCATGACTGCTACAGACACCCCCACTCGCCGCAAAGCCCCCACCAAAGCCGACCTCGAAAAACTGGTGGGAGAAATGAAAGCGGCGCTGCAAGAATCGTCTGAGAAAGAAGAGCGTTTGACCGAACAAAACTCTGATTTACAGTCGCAGCTCGATAAAGCCAATACTGCGATGAAAGAGATGAAAGACTATCTCGATCGCGCCACTCAACTGAAAGCCGATCTCGATCGCGTCACGCAAGAACATAAAGATCTAACCCAAAAGAATGCAGCCCTCACGAAAGAAGTGAATGCGTTGAAAAAGAGCCAGCCGAGCGCGAAAAAAGCCCCGGCCAAGAAAGCCCCCAGCACGAGTTTGGCGCGTCGCGAAGCCGCCCATCGCGCCACCATCGAGCGTGAAATGCACCGCGATTCGGCTCAGCGCCCGGTAGGTGAAAGCTTATCTCCCACCCAAACCGGAGAAGATTTCACCAAACAAACTTGGCTGCTGTAGTGTTCAGGCACGCCGTCGAGTGGGGATGAGGGCACGCTCGTGAATGACGCGGATATTCGGCAACTGCTGGACGATGCGATCGCCAGACCCAACCTAACGGTGCAGGTAGAAGGGTTAGACCGCCACCTTCACGTCCTGCTCGTTTCCGAATCGAATGCGATTGCCGACCTGTCCGAGCTGGGGGAATTAATTGCCGAAGAGGTCGGTACGTTCGTCTCGGATATTGACGAGCTAACCATTTGGGCGCGCTGCCGAGGAGACGAAACTGCTCGTCGCCTCACCACGATCGCGTTAAGCGATGAGGCAAGCCCCGCTTCACCCTCTC
>JBCBTL010000451.1:0-3208 GCA_039818705.1 Cyanobacteria bacterium J06639_1 | reverse complement strand
ATCCCTAAATAATGTATGGTCGAGCGTCACTTGAGGGTGGCGCTTTTTTCATGCCAGTCAGCACCCCGATTGCGCCGTTAGGGATGAAGGACGAGCATCAGACGGGGTAGAGCTGGGTTTTAGGTCAGCAGATGTCAAGGAGGAGATGGCGATTGCTTCTCGCACGACGCGGGTGTGAAGTTTCCAGCGATCGCTGGGGGCAGGATAGTCCTGCCGGTAGTGTCCGCCGCGACTTTCAGTACGAAATACAATGCTGCGCAACATCAGGGGAGCCACGTCAAGCAGATTTTGCAACTCCAGTGCCGCGTGCAGGTCAGCAAGTTTGGCGGGTTCGCTTGAGGTTTGAGCGTCTGAGTGCCAGGTCTCTAAGATCGCGATCGCGTCGTTCACCTGCCGCTCGTGTCGGCAGATTCCAGCCGCATCCCACATGAGGGTGGCGAGGGCGGTACGGATGTTAGGGGGATAGTGAGGTGGCAGAGCGATCGTGGGTAGGTCGTTCCCCGTCTCGCGGGCGGGGCGATCGCGGCTAGCCACGATATCGCGAGCCAAACGGGTGGCGAACACGAGGCATTCCAATAACGAGTTACTCGCCAGCCGATTCGCGCCGTGAACGCCGGTGCTGGCAAGCTCGCCCACCGCATACAAACCGGGTAGAGTGGTGCGCCCCTGGAGGTCAGTTTCTAAGCCGCCCATCCAATAGTGGGCGGCGGGGGAAACGGGAATGGGTTCGGTGAGGATATCTATGCCGTATTTTTGGCAGAATTTGGCGATAGTCGGAAAGCGATGGAGGACGCGATCGCGCTCTAAATGTCGCAAATCGAGCCACACCCAATCCGGCTCGTCGGGTGTTTTTTGCGCGAGACGCAGGTAAATCGCGCGACTGACGACATCGCGGGGAGCCAGTTCGCCGTCAGGATGAGTGTGAAAGGCAAAGCGATCGCCCTGCGCGTCAATGAGGTGCGCTCCTTCGCCGCGTACGGCTTCGCTGATCAAAAAGCGCGGCGCGCCCGGAATCGTCAGAGCAGTGGGGTGGAACTGGACGAATTCTAAATCTCGGAGCGCTGCGCCCGCTCTCCAGGCGATCGCGTGACCGTCTGCGGTGCTGGGGGGAGGGTTGGTGGTGCGAGAGAAAAGCTGACCGCCCCCGCCCGTGGCAAGCACGGTAGCGCGAGAACGGGCGGCAAATGGAGTGGGGCGATCGCGGTCGGATTCCCACCGCCAGCCCGCTACTCCTTGACAGTCGCCATCCTGCATCCACAGGTCGCTAACTTGCGCGCGCTCCCAAATCTCGATTTGAGGAGACGCTTTCACTTGAGCGAGTAAGTTCTGCACTAGAGCTTTGCCAGTCGCATCAGCCACGTGCAGCACGCGATGACGGGAGTGGGCAGCTTCGAGAGTGACGGCGAGCGCGCTGAGAGGGGAAGACCCGGCTTGGGTGCGGCGATCGAATTCAACGCCGCGTTTGAGTAAATCTTCAATGCGATCGCGCGCTTCTTCTACCAACACCCGCACGGCGGCGGGTTCGCACAGTCCCGCCCCCGCTTTGAGGGTGTCAGCAGCGTGGAGGTCGGGGGTGTCACCTTCGGCGATCGCCGCTGCGATCCCGCCCTGCGCCCAACTGCTAGAGGATTTCGGCAGAGTTTCTTTGGTTAACAGCAGAACGCGCCAGTCGTCGGGGAAATGCAGCGTCGTGTAGAGACCGGCTGCACCACTGCCCACCACAATGACATCCCAGGTTCCGGCGAACTCAGGTTGGATGGCGTTCGTAACGGGGTCAGGGTGGGGCAATGACGTGGTGGGATGCCTCGATCGCGACAGCAAGATAGTTGTACGAGTTTAAGACAGCCACCCTCCCATGACAAACAATCGGGAGCGGGTTAGCTACCCGATCTAGGCAAAGAGACCCGTGAGCGGCGAACCGGCGATCGCGATCGACAAGGGGGATAGAGTCTGCCTGCGAGCCAATCTGAGCGGTCTACTGAACCCGCTGAAACGTACCGAGATCGAGTTCGTCAAGATGCTCGACGGTCAGCGCTGTGGCTCTATCTTGACTGACAGAGCCGAACGTGATGGCTGAGATGCCCAGCGCATTTTCGCCGGTGGGTAGGAATGAAAACACATTGCCGTCCCAGTGGCTTAGGGGAAACTCGAATGCTTTCGGCCCCAGTGTGAGGAGCAGCTCGCCGTTATCGGTTTCGGCCACAGTCGCCAAGCCAAAATAGTCGTTTTCGTAACGCCCGATGTACGTGTCGTGAGAGGCGGCAGGGGCGGGATTTATAGGAGGCTCCTTTCCGGCTAGCTTGCTGGGGTTTTCGCTGAGCTGGGCGAATAAAGGAGGGTAGAGGGCGAACCAGTCGAACGAGATCGCGCCTGTCTCTGCTAAATCCATGAAGCTGGCGGCGATCGCTTCGGCCACGCCAATCGGCTCTCCATTGGTGAGGACAACCAAACCCAGATTTTCGGATGGCAATAGCGCAAACGTCGCGCCAGTCCCGAGGAGGAACGCTCCAGAATGACTGAATCGAGTTCGACCCGCGCCATCGATGCCAACGTTGAATCCTAACCCGTAAAATCCAGCTCGACCCGAGAGCGAACCTGCCGGGGTGCTGGTCATGTGGGGCGTGAGGGCCTCTCGTAGCGGCTCAGGGGCAACGATTTGCTGGCCCTCGAAAACTCCTTCTCCCAAGACCATCATCATCCACATCGCCATATCGACCGCGCTAGAACTCACGCCACCGGCGGGGGATTGAGCGTCGGGCTGACGCTGGCTGGGGGTTAGTTGCCACGTCCCATCTACGATGACGTGGCCGAGGGCTTTATTGGGGGTAGCCATAAAATCTGCGAATCGAGAGCTGGTCGCAGACATCCCGAGCGGTTCGTACAGTTGGGTTTGCGATAGCTCTGCCCAGGTGGTGTCTGCGGCGCGGGCGATCGCTTCTGCGCCAGCCGTCAGTCCGAAATTCGTGTACTGATAGGTGGAGCGAAACGGGTCGAGCGGCAAGAACCGCAGTTTGTGCAAAATTTCGGGGCGATCGTACCCGATGTCTTCCAACAGATCGCCAGCATGGTCTGGCAAGCCACTCCGATGGGCGAATAAGTCAGCGATGGTGACGTGGGTGGTGACATAGCGATCGCTTAACGCAAATTCGGGCAGGTAATTGACGACCGGATCCGACCACTGCGCCCGTCCGTCGCCGATCGCGCTTGC
>JBCBTL010000450.1:0-3208 GCA_039818705.1 Cyanobacteria bacterium J06639_1 | reverse complement strand
CACCCCCGAGTCCGACCCTCTGCACCGATTCCCGAAGCTGGTTCCAATTGCAGTACGACTCTGATGGTGATGCTACCCGCTTTGGCGTGAGTACCGATGTAGTTATCCCATCAGGGTTGCGCGATTGGTCGGTCTTCGACAGTGATACAGGAATCTTTGATGATATCGAGCACACCACACAGTCCGCCAACCTGGGCTTTAATGACCTTCGCTACAGAACTAACGCAGTCATTGGCTTGAATGAAACCTATACCCAAACATTCACGGGCGAACCGATTTACGAAATCTACGTCCATTTCAACAGCATCGACCAGCTCCAATTTGCCTTCGACCAGACATCAAACCCCGACCTCAGGTGGGAACTCTTATCCAGTAACGATGATTTAGGTAATCTCGTCGCTGTTCCTGACTTTGCCTTTGTTGATGCACTTGATAGCGATCAAGATGGCAGTAGGCCAGATGAGTTTCTGGGTGGAAATGCTGGTAAATCTGCCGACGGCACCGTGAGAATTTTCTCTGTGTCTGGCTCGCCTATTACTCAACTGGTGTGGCGTTTTGCCGAAGACCCCGTGCGAAACAATATCAACGAGCGCTTCCAGTTTGCCACCGAAGTCTGTGTCTTACCCGATCGCTCGGATGCCCCCACCAGCGGTACCGCTCCAGATGGTTCGAGTCCGATTGCTTACGGTGAAGCCACCCATTTTCTGGCATCAGATCTCAACCTGGGCGCGACTAGAGATGGCGACCTCAACCCAATTGCAAATGCGACGGCGACAGGAGATGACGTAGATGATGATGGTGTTGAGCTTGGCGGGACGAACTTGCAGGGAGAGTCGCTCATTGCGGGTAGTAGCCTCACGTTAGACATCAATACTCAAGGGACTGGTGTCCTGAATGCCTGGATTGATTGGAATGGAGACGGCGACTTTGCCGATACTGGCGAGCAAATTGCGCTAGATGCCACCGAGAATGGCACGGGTGATAGCGATACGGGAGCGGCGGGGATTCAGTTAAATGTTGCCGTACCGAGTGGAGCCAGAGTAGGCAACACATTTGCTCGCTTCCGCTTCAGCACCAATGCAGGGTTGAGTCCTGCGGGAGTGGCTGACAATGGTGAGGTGGAAGATTATCAGATCGCGATCGCCTCGGCCTCAACTCCCGAGCTGATCCTCGTCAAGCGCATCACGGGTATCAACACCACCGACTTAACTGGATTTGACAACAACGACGGTCGCGCCGAGGACGACGACCCCAATTGGCCGACACCGCTCTCCACCTACCTGCGCGGAGCCGTCAGCAGCGGCATCGTGAAACCGGGGGATGAGGTCGAGTTTACGATTTACTTCTTATCGTCCGGCGATAGCGCGATCGCCAACGTCAGCATTTGCGACCTCGTCCCCGACAACATGACATTCGTTGCCGATGCCTTCAACGGACTGACTCCCCTCGATACCCCTCTCAGCCAAAGCGGCACAGATGTTGGCATCGCCTTAGCCAACAGCACGACCCTACCCACTGCTCCCACGGTCTATCTGACCAATTTTGCCGAAGGCGATCGCGGCGAGTTCATCCTTCCCAACACGGGCGCTCCCGGCACCTGTAATGCCGCCGACACCTCCACAGCACTCCCAGCGGGCAGTAATCTGCGCGGTGCTGTCCTCGTAGACGTGGTGACAGGAACGGCGACCCTACCTCCGACGACAGGTGTAGGTACCCCAGCCAATGCTTACGGCTTCATTCGCTTCCGCGCCACTGTCAATTAGGCACAGACCTGGCTACGCAGTTCGTGGCGAGCGTTCTGGTTTCTCTATTCGGCAGCGATCGCCGCGTAAAAATTGAGGATTTCGACGCGCGCGGACTCGACATCTTGCGTGAAGGTCGGGAACTGAATTGACAGCTCGCTCGTTTGGCTCGCGATCGCGTCGTTCGTTAATTAACACTGTCTTCACTCTTTCCCGTCATGCTAGTGACGGCAAGGCCGTTCGGTCGAGTCGAACGCAGCAGCGGAACCCTCTGGAGATCGAGCGGGCTGTCATTCTCTGCTCGACATCGCATGCCGAGGTGGTGATTTCGCCCGAATGTCTGCGATTCGACGCTTCTCAAACGTGACGGCGAAACGTCTGGATCGTCTCGTCGTTCCTCGGGAAGCTACCCGATCTCGTCATCCCACTTGCAATACGAAGCGATCGCCGCCCCAAGCTCCGGTTCTGTTCCGTCGACACCACCGCTACGTTCGCCTTTGGAGCCTATACGAAATGTTCGCTCGCTTTCATTCGTCCCAAACGGTTCGGTCATCTGCTCGTGTCAGGAATCATCCGGCTTGGCTTAGCGCGCAGGCCTCATTCAGACGGGTGCTGGCAGGTAGCCTCTGTCTCGCGACGTGTGCGACTGGGCTGTGGGTTCGACCCGCTCGTGCCGAAGGCAGTCGCGATCTGTTTCCCAGCGGCGCGCCCGGTAATCGCGGCAACATCACCTGGACGAGCAACTCCGCAGCAGGATTTCGTAGCCGCACGCTAATGAGGGTCTACGCCAATGCAGGTGAGTTTATCTTGATGGGGTCGAGTGCGGTCGGGGTCAGAAACGGAGACATTGAAGTTTTCAATCCCGGCACGGTGACGGGATCGGTGGCAAACGAAACTATACCCACATCGGCGAATTTCACCTGTACGAGCGATCGCCCCAGCACGGGATTTATTGCCAATCGCACGCAAGAACTCGCGGGGCCCGAGTCGATCGACGGCACCGGAAATACGACGGGATACACCCCATGTTGGTATCAGGCACCGAGCACGGGTATCTACTTCATCGCCATGTACGGCCCGAGCGGTGCCAACAGCAATCAAAGCTCGAACAACGGCGCTACGGGCAGCATTGCGACGGTTAATACTGGCAACAATCAAAACACGGGCATCTCCGCTTGGGATGTCACCGTCAGAAACAGCCAAGCGTCCACTGCCGATCTCAACGGTCGCCTCCATACTTTTTTCATCACGATGAATATGGGGGCTAACGGTCGAAATCTGAATTCCGATCTGTATCCCGTCACTGTCGATGGCTATCGCTACGAAATCGACATACGCGGTCTCGATCCGTTCGGCTTCCGCATTTTCGGCAACCAGCTCGGCAACTTAGACAGCGACGGCACGACCCCCCTCTATCACGACGTATTGGGCACGAACGGAGCCATTGCCAACCCAGAAGGGGGAAC
>JBCBTL010000449.1:0-3211 GCA_039818705.1 Cyanobacteria bacterium J06639_1 | reverse complement strand
CTAGAACATGCCGCACCCAAAGTAGACCGAACGAGAAACACAAACGTCGATCACGGAGATTCTGGCATGAAACTTGGAAAATCTCTAGTTCAACTTGCACAAGAGTTAGAACGGCAGGCCCGCGCCAAACGCGATTTCACCGCTGACACCCGCCATTTGCAGATGTTGCCCTCGGGCGAGTTGCAAATTGAAGGGGAGAGCGTCGAAGTCTTTCCCACGACCCAGCACGCCCAGCGACAAATCGCCCAGCGGGTCAACATCCCCACTCGCTATTTCACTCGGATGCGTGACGAAGCGCCTGAATTGATGGCTCACAACGTCAACCACTGGTTTCACAGTCATCACGAACAGCGCATGGTGCGTACCCTTGATGGCAAAGCTCGCGCCTTTTTGAGCAATCGCTACCGTCGCTTGGATCATTACGAGCTGGCCGAAGCGGTGTTGCCCGTCCTCGGCGATATGGGCGAGGGCATCAAAGTGGCAAGCTGCGAAGTGACCGAACAGCGCTTGTATCTGAAGGTCATCAACGAACGATTGCAGCTCGATGTCAAAGTCGGCGACCCGGTTCAGGCGGGGATTGCCATCAGTAACAGTGAAATCGGCATGGGGAGTTTGACCGTCGAGCCGTTGGTTTATCGTCTGGTTTGTCGCAATGGGGCGATTGCCAAGGACTACGGCACGCGCAAGCACCACGTCGGACGGGCTGCGACGGAGGATGCGACCTACGAGCTGTTTTCGGACGAAACGCTCAAGGCGGACGACCGGGCGTTTTATTTGAAGGTGCAGGATACGGTGCGAGCGGCGGTGAAGATGAGCACGTTCAGTCGCATCGTCGAACAGATGCAGGCGGCAAGCGATCGCAAGATTGAAGGCCATCCGGCGAAGGCGGTGGAGCTGACGGCGAAAGTCTACAGTCTGACGCAAGGGGAGAGTGGGGGCGTGCTTTCGCACCTAATTCAGGGGGGCGATCTGAGTGCTTACGGTCTGCTCAATGCCATCACGCGGACGAGTCAGGATGTCGAGGATTACGACCGGGCGACGGAGTTGGAGCGCATTGGCTGCGACCTGCTGACGATGCCCGCTCAGAAGTGGAAGGCGCTGGCGACCGCTAACTAGCTGGAATCGAGGGGCAGCGTCATTACTGCCCCTCGCCCTCTACCGTTGTCTGTGGGAGAAGATAGACAGGTAGAGCATCGTTCGGTGAAACGCATCTACGACACGTACACTTGACAGATGATGGGTTGGAAGACTGCTCGTGTCAGATACCAACATCATTTCAACTACTGAAGCCAGCAGGACGCTGTTCGGCCTGATTGACCGCATCAATAGCTCTCACGAGCCTGTTTTCATTGTGGGCAGGCAAGGCAGTGCAGTGCTCGTAGACGAAGCAGACTGGCGAGCCATTCAAGAAACGCTTTGTCTCAAATCGATTCCTGGAGTTTGGGGATCGATTGAAGCGGGGATACGAGAGCCCCTCGAAGAGTGCTCGGACACTTTGCCCTGGTAGAGCAGCGATCACAGTGGTGGGAGTCATACATCTAGTCAGCTTCCGTCTGGCGAGCGATCGCTTACTCATCTCACCTCCGCACCACCGATCGTGGCTCTTTCGGCTGACCAGCTTACTTTGGGGTGGTCGCCGCAACCGATGGCGTACTTATTTTGGTACAATAGGATTCCATGCAAGGTAAGCGATTAATCGTCAGATTTTACGCAACCGAACGCGGTCATGAGCCCGTTCGGGATTGGCTAAGAGGGTTGGAGAGTTCGGAGCGTAAGGCGATTGGAGCTGATATCAAGACGGTTGAGTTTGGCTGGCCGATTGGGATGCCAACGTGTCGGTCGATGGGGAAGGGATTGTTTGAAGTACGGTCTCGGTTACCGAGTGGGAAGATTGCTCGGGTGCTCTTTTGCATTGACGCTGGGGAGATGATTTTGCTTCATGGATTCATCAAGAAATCTCAGAAAACTCCTCAGCAGGAACTGAAGTTGGCATTACAGCGCAAGCAGAGTTTGGAGGAAAGACCGTGAGCGATCGCCAGCATGTGGGGTCTACGTTTGATGACTTTTTGGAGGAAGAAGGGTTATTGGCAGAGGTGAGTGCCATCGCGTTGAAGCGGGTATTGGCTTGGCAACTGGCTCAGCATATTGAGGAGCAGGGGTTGAGTAAGAGTCAGATGGCGGCAGCGATGAAGACGAGTCGCTCGGCGTTGGCTCGATTGCTCGATCCCGAAAATAGTGCGGTGACGTTAAAGACGATGGATAGAGCGGCGGCGGTATTGGGCAAACGTTTGAAGATCGAGTTGGTGGAAGCTGAAGCCGGAGAAGAGTCGGCAATCTTTGGATAGTGCGATTGCCTACCCCAGCACTGCGATCGCAGATGGTCACCCCGAGTGCAAACCCACTGACAAGCGACAAGGCTACAACCCACAGGGCACTCCACCGCACGAACGGGAGTGACGATCGCCGACTGGTTACGACGACGTGGCGATCGCGCTCGTCCCGCAGGGCGATCGCTTGCGGCAACGCTGACCGCAGCTTTTGACGCTCTCGTTCGGCTCCCCGACTCGATGCCATCCGCGCAAACGCAGCTAGCGCCCGAGTCAACTCGTCACAGGCCGCTCGCCCCCACCAGTCTTGCAACAGCACTTCCAACTCTGGCTCAATGCGCTGGCGCTCGACATAGCTGCGCAGACATATCGCCAGGGCTTGCACGACACGCTCCATCTGCCCTTCGGCGGCAAGTTCCCGGCTGAAACTAGCGAGGAATTGCTCGGAGGCTCGCTCCCCCAATCGCTGCGCTTCTGTCCGCGCGAAGGTCTCGACGAATGCCGCGATCGCCTCGTCCAGCTCGTCAGTCTTCGGCGTCTCGTTCATCGCTCAGTTGCTTCCGAGCGTCGCTCGCTCCGAACAAGCGCTCGACGTTGGCTTCAATGCGACGACCGAAATCGCTCTCCCCGTTTGATTCAGCCCGAGCCTCATCCTGCCGTTGTTGTAGGACTCGCGTCGTCTCCACCACGCACTGCTTGAGGTGGGATTGAAATGAAACCAGAAACGACTCGACTGCACGTTCGGCAGCGGTTCGAGCCGCCCGATCCCAGCCGCTCTGGGCAACGAGCGATCGCATCAGTTCCGCGCGTGCTGCGTCCAGCTCGGTTGCATCGAGCAGGCGATCGCCGTTTGAGTCAACCTGATGGCTCTCGCAAGCGCGGAC
>JBCBTL010000448.1:0-3216 GCA_039818705.1 Cyanobacteria bacterium J06639_1 | reverse complement strand
CCGCCACTGTGGCTCGCGAACTCGCCGAAATTAAAGCTTTACTCAAAGAGCGATCGGCAGAAGCCGCCGCTCCCAACTCGTCTGCCCCCTCATTTACGCCCGAACCCCCTCCCATTCGCGTGCAGCTCACGCCGCGCGAGAAAGAGGTCTTGGAACTGGTCTCTGAGGGCTTGATGAACAAAGAAATCGCCAAACAACTCGAAACCAGCATCCGCAACATTGAAAAGTACGTGACCCGTCTGCTCAATAAAACAGGTACGAGCAGTCGAACTGAGTTAGTCCGGTTTGCCATTACCTACGGGCTAGTCCAGCTCTGACGGTTCTAGACTCGCGATCGCCGTTACGGATGCTGGCCGTCGGAGCTGGGGATTACTCGTAGTCGGCAATCTCTCGGCGGGTGTAGCGAATGGCGATGTAGCTGATCGCTAGGGCGAAAATGGCCGCGGCCAAGCCGAGCAGTTGGGGGCCTGAGGTTTTAGACAGATCGAGCACGATCAGCTTTCGAGACACCGCGATCGCCGCTGTGGCCAATACCAGTTCCACTCGAATCGTGCGGGTTTTCAAGCGGGCGATCGTGTTGTTGAGCAATTCCATCGCGATCAGAATATCCAAAATCAAGCCGAAGACTTCGATCGCCTTCACGCTAAGCGACCCAAACGGCGGACTGACCAGTTCGCGAATGAGGACAATGCCCAGGTTGAACGTCGCTCCGAGCGTGACGAGCACGAGCGCCACCGCCAGCACGCGGTTGACAAACCCTTCGATGCTCTCAACGCTGCGGACGAATGCCCCCGCCCGCAGCCACGATCGCGCAGATTTGCCCATAGGTCTCGTCCCCCTCACGTCGTCAGCACGTCCCCACCCTGAGAATTGTCGCAATCCCCCTCATTTCGTACAAGTCTTGACCTGAGAGGTTTAGTGAACGCTTTAAGATAGGAGCGCAGGTTGCGATCGTCAACGCAACTTGTGTCGGTCGCGATCGCGTGCGGGAGGACATCAGCAATGCGAGCTGGGCTGCGCCTCGGTACCCTCTTCGGAATTCCGGTCTATCTCGATATCTCTTGGCTGGTGCTGGCCGCCTGGATCGTGCTGGGGTCGATCGACTTCACGACGGGGGCAAACCCGCTCAGCGCGGAGGTCGCCGAAGGGGTAGCGATCGCGCTGGGGCTGCTCGGATCGCTGCTGCTGCACGAGTTGGCTCACAGCCTGGTGGCGCAGGCAGAAGGATTGCAGGTGACCTCGATTGACGTGTCGCTGTTCGGCGCGTGGACGGCCATGAATCGAGAGCCCGACAATCCTAAAGCAGCGTTCAAAATCGCAGTGGCGGGGCCTCTGGCCAATTTGGGGCTGTTCGTCCTGCTGTTCTTGTTGCTCGAATTTCAGGTGTTTCCGGCTGAGTCCATGTCGGCCTATGCGGCTCAAAGCATTGCGTCGGTAAATCTGGTAATCGCGCTGTTCAACCTGCTGCCGGGAGTGCCTCTCGATGGCGGGCACGCCCTCAAGGCGCTGGTGTGGGGGGTAAGCGGCGATCGCTATCGCGGCATGGTGTGGGCGGCACGTTCCGGCCAAACCATTGGCTGGCTGTGCGTTATCGGCGGTCTCTTTTTAGGGTTTCGCGGCGCGTTTGTGGGGCTCTGGCTGGGGATTATCGGCTTTTTTGCTCTCAGCAGCGCCCGCAGTTACGGTCAATTCGCTCAGATCGAACAGGCGATCGCCAGCTTGCAGGCCCGCGATGTCATGCGCCGAGACTTTCGCGTCATCGATGCCAGCATGAGCCTGCGAGACTTTGCCGATCGCTATTTGGTGGTGCAAGACGAACGCGAAACGTACTTCGCCGAAGCCGACGGACGCTATAAAGGTCTCGTTCAACCCGAACAATTACGGAACATCGAGCGCAGCCAGTGGGATGAGATGACGCTGGTCGAGATTGTCATTCCCATGAACGCCCTCAACGGGTTGGGGGAAGAGGATTCGATCCGAACGGTGGCCGCGTCGATGTCCACAACGCAACGGCGCGCGATTCCCATCCTCACGCGGACGGGCGCGATCGCCGGACTGATCGACAAAGGCGATATCGTTCAGAGTGTCGGCCAGAAGCTAGGCATCGAGATCTCGCCCGAAATCGTCCAGCGCATCCGCGATACGAATCAATTTCCGCCGGGATTTCCCCTCGTGGAAGACCGCGATCGCGACGGTTGACCGAAAGCTGAATTTTGGGCTGAATTTTGGCCGGTCGCCCAGCGTCAGGAAAGCTCTGCCCCAACAATCTACTCGGGGAAGAACGCTGTGAGCTAAACTGCCAAGTCGAGCATCTCGACCCGAGGGCGGGCTGGGATTGTCATTTTTCGAGTCCGGTTGATAAACTAGCACTCGGCAAGCGAGAGTGCTAATTGCAAATGATCGCCGTGCCGACTTTTGAGACATTGCGTGTTTTTCGGACTTCGCAGTTGACCTTGCGAAGGAGTTTTGTATGGCAACCCTAACGTTAAACGTTTCAACGCTGAAGCCTCTGGGCGATCGCGTTTTGGTGAAAGTTGCGGCCAAAGAAGAGAAGACGGCTGGCGGTATTTTGCTGCCCGATGCCGCTCGGGAGAAGCCGCAAGTGGGTGAAGTTGCGGCGGTTGGCCCCGGCAAGCGCAACGAAGCTGGCGAGCTACTGGCTTTGGACGTGACCGCTGGCGACAAGGTGCTCTATTCCAAATATGCGGGCACCGAAGTCAAGTTAGGCGACGACGAAACCTACATGCTTCTAACCGAGCGCGACATTCTCGCTGTGGTTGGTTGATTGGCGATCGCGACTGCGTTGCCTCTGAGCTGCATTTGAGTTGAAAGCGCGCCCCTGCTGAAGTCAAAGCTGGACTGGAGGCACGGGCATCTGACGGACGATTGAGCGCGATCGCAACGCAATAGTTCGACAGCACCAATCGCTCCCATTCCTGATTCACCGACGTTTGAGACCCCCCAACATCATGGCAAAGTCGATTATCTTTACCGAAGATGCCCGCCGCGCACTCGAACGCGGCATTGACATCTTGGCTGAATCCGTTGCAGTTACGCTGGGGCCGAAAGGCCGCAACGTCGTGCTGGAGAAGAAGTTCGGCGCTCCCCAGATCGTGAACGACGGCATCACGATTGCCAAAGAGATCGAACTGGAAGATCACATTGAAAACACCGGCGTTTCCCTAATTCGCCAAGCTTCCGCCAAAACCAACGACT
>JBCBTL010000447.1:0-3220 GCA_039818705.1 Cyanobacteria bacterium J06639_1 | reverse complement strand
ACCAGCCCGACGATCGCCCCCGTCTCGTCGCGAATCGCATCGGCACGCAGCGCAATCTGCAACCGAGTCCCTCGGCGATCGCGCATGGGCACTTCCCCCACCCAAGACTCCCCTTGCAAAATGCGGGCGAACACGGCATCGCGATCGTCCGGGCGATCGTAAATTACCACCGGCCCCCCCACCGCAATCAGCTCCTCAAGCGTGTAGCCAAACGTTGCCTCAAACGCGGGATTGAGATAGACAGGCGTACCCGTCGCATCCGCAATCCCCACCGCATCGCTCAAACTTTCCACCGCTGCCTGTACCCGCAGCCACTGCGTCTCCGTCCGCTTGCGTTCGGTAATATCGCGCGCCGCGCAGTACAGCCGCAGCCCCGTTTCCGTGGTGTCGGGAGTCACCGTCCATTCCAACCACACGATCGCCCCCGACTTGCCCACCCAGCGATTCGTAAAATTCGCGATCGCCTCCCCTGCTTGCAACCGCGCGATCGCCTGCTGCGACACCGCCAAATCGTCGGGATGAATGAACTCCGCATACGGTTTCGCCAGCAGTTCGGCCTCGGCATACCCCGTCACGGCAGCAAACGACGGACTCAGCCGTTTCAAATAGCCATCGCTCCCCGCCACGCACAGCAAATCTAACGACAGCTCGAACAGTCGTTCCAAATCGGCTTGAAACTCAGCGCGATCGCGGCTTCCTTCCTGAGAAACTTGATTCGCATTCGCCGTCATCGCGCGTTCCTCATGGAGCCTGTGGCCGCTTCGAGGGGCGATCGCCACCCCCTCTCACTTTTACAATTGAAGCTACAGCATCTTTGCCAGAGACGTACTACTGCCTCTATCTCTAGGTAGATGCTCGGCTCGTCACGCTCGACCACGATGATTGAATGGCGCTTCCGTGCCTGCTGAACGAGATGCAGCCAACCCACAATAGAACAGCGAGGGTATCGAGATGAGCGAGAAAATTCGCGTCGTGTTGGTCGAAGACCACGCCCTCACTCGGGTCGGACTGCGCGCCGCCTTACAAAATTCCGGTTGCATTGAAGTCGCGGGCGAAGCCGAAGACGGTCGCGCCGGACTGCAAACCATCCTCGATCGCCAGCCGGACGTGGCGATCGTCGATATCGGCCTCCCCAAAATGGACGGCATCGAACTGACCCAGCAGTTGCGCCAGTCGCAGCAAGAAGCGGGCGTGCAGCCCACAAAAGTCTTGATTTTGACCATGCACGACGACGAAGAGGCCGTCCTCGCCGCCTTCGCCGCCGGAGCCGACTCCTACAGCATCAAAAATGTCGATGTCGATCGCCTCGTCGAAGCCATTCAGCTCACCTACGAAGACGAATCGTGGATCGACCCCGCGATCGCCCGCGTTGTCTTGCGTCAGGCGCGCCGCAAAAAAGGCAGCAGCCCCACTGCAACGGTAGAAACTCCCGCGAGCAGCGCGAGCGAACTCGAATCCAGCCCCGTCGCCGTTGTCGCCCCTCCCGAAGACGAAGACGAGGCCAGCAACAGCGAAGGGGAATCGATGCAAATTGCGGCGGTCGAACCCGAATTCCGCCAGCTCATCGAAACCACTCCTCTCACCCAGCGCGAACTGGAAGTGCTAGAGCAAATCGTGGCCGGATGCAGCAACGCCGCGATCGCCGAAAAACTGTTCATCACCGTCGGCACGGTCAAAACCCACGTCCGCAGCATCATGAACAAGCTGTGCGCCGACGATCGCACCCAAGCCGCCGTCCGCGCGCTGCGATCGGGGTTAGTCAAGTAATCGAAAGCGCGCGCTGCACGTCTATCCCGAGCCAGATGCCGCTGGGCGCGCCTCCCGCTTCACTGACAAATAACTCCCAAATTCTTCTCCACGGGTCAGCACCTACCCCTTGCGTGCCGACCCCTTTTTCTTGTGGCGATCGCCTTTCCCTCCCGAGACGAGCAAACCTACTTCTGGCGCTAGATATCGCAAATCTTAAGTTTTATTAAAATTTCATTTATTGAAGCCATTGCCAAATGATTCGACATTTCGAGGACTGCATTCGTGAACGACACTCCTTACGCGCTCACCCTGGAACAGCAGTTCAAGCTGCGGACGTATGAAACCGCGATCGCCAAAATGGATCTCGACCAAGCGCGCGCTTGTTTGAGGGATTCGTTGCGTTTGATGATGGTCAAAGACAACGCGGTCAAACACTTGCTCAAAGATTCCCTCAATGACAGTTGGCCGCAGTCAGCTTGAAGGCGATCGCGAGTCCGATAGAGCGCGTCGCCACGAATTAAGCCTTCCGATGGAGGTATGGCGGCAGGATAACTCCGTAGGTTGGACTTATCGCAGTCGTTGCTAAATCACCTCGTGCTGTCGATGTTTGCTCTGCTTTTACACCCTTGGCGGTAACTTCGCGGCAATTCGCTGACGAACTTACGGCTTCAGGTCTAGTTTCGGGAGGCGAACAATGAATCAGTTTGCAGACAAACCCACCTCCGGTCAACTGGAGCGGGAACTCAGTCAATCCATTCAAGCGTTCTATCGAGAGCGATTGGGCAAACGCCCTAGCCGCGTGAGCTGCCAGTTTTTCAACGCGAAAATCGCCATCACGATCGAAGATTCTGTGACTCAGCCCGTACTTTTGCTAGCCGAAGAGCGCGATCGCGAGCTGGCCGAAACCGTGCGTTCGGAATTGCTCAAAGCGATCGAACCCGATTTACGCCAGATCATCGAAGCCGTGACGGGAGCGGAGGCGATCGACTTTTTGTGCGACTCCACTTTAGACACCGGGCGCACGGGCATCATTGCCGTCCTCACCCACACTCCAGACGTGCGCAACGCCAGCGCAATTCCGAAATCAGGAAAGTCGTCGCCGTCTCCAGTACGCGCGGGCGATTCAGGTTAATCCGAGCGCATGGCCTCAAGGACTCGGACTTGCTTTTCGGATTGGCTTTACAGACAGTGAGGGCGCGTCGGCAAATCGAGTGGCAGCGCCTTATTGGTGGCACTGCCGATCTCGCAGCTCACGAACCGCTCGACCGCCCCTTTCAAATCGTCAAGCATGTAGGGCTTGGAGATGAGCGCGTCGCATCCCAACGCCAACAGCCGATCGCGATCGCATTCGCGCGTGTGCCCTGTCAACACGATCGCCGGGACGCGCGGGCTGAGAATTCCTGAGGCAAGCTGCTGGAGTGCTTGAAGCTGAGCGGTTTCCCACAGCGCTACCCCCATGAACACGGCCACC
>JBCBTL010000446.1:0-3223 GCA_039818705.1 Cyanobacteria bacterium J06639_1 | reverse complement strand
ATGAGGTATGAAGGTGTAAGCATTTCATATGTTTGTCCTTGCCAGATGGTTAGAAGAAGTCAATTCTAAGGCATGGCCTTTATCTCGCGAATTTCGTCATTACCCGTCGAAGTATGTGAACGAAGTGACAATGTATTGCAAAGAGTCGCGGAGGAGAGCGTTCGTTTCAACGAGCGAATACGCTCTCTGTAGGTATCAAGCTGTGGAATGAACGTTAAGGAATCAGAACTGTACCCTCCCCTCAAACGTTTTCTAGAATCTCGTAATTATGAGGTGAAAGGAGAGGTTTGTCATTGTGACATTCTTGGCGTTCGAGCCGGGGAAGCTCCCGTCGTCGTCGAACTGAAACGATCGCTGAACCTCGATGTCATTCTTCAGGCCGTTGACCGACTTGCGTTAACCCCCAACGTCTACGTCGGCGTTCCTTGCGGATGCAGAGCCTTGAAGAACCGCCGTAAACCCATGTTGAAATTGTTCAGAATGCTGGGCTTAGGTCTGCTCGTCATCGATCCAGACCGACATATTGCCAGCGTTGAAATCCTCCTCGACCCCGGCTCCTACCAACCTCGCATCTCGAAACGCCGTCAAACTCGATTGCTCGCCGAATTCGCCACCCGTAAAGGAGATCCCAATCGCGGCGGCTCGACCACCCGACACGGCATCGTCACAGCCTATCGGCAGAGAGCGATCGCCATCGGAAAATTCCTGCAAGACAACGGCAAAACAAAAGCATCCGCGATCGCTCAATCCCTGCAAGAACCCAAAGCCAGAAACATCCTGTACCGAAACGTCTACGGCTGGTTCGAGCGAGTCTCCCTCGGAATTTATCAACTCTCTCCGCGCGGAACCCAAGAAGTCCCTCAGTGGCTGGAAACCCTCGATCCGTAATGAAGAAAAAGCGATCGCGATGCTGCCACCGCGATCGGAGAAACGCGCTTAGAAATTTACAGGCTCCCGTTCTCGGTGAGCGCATTCTGTAGGCCTCACGTATCGGTCAAAGATAGACGCAGCATCGACCGATACACGCGGCAATGAAGCTAACGGGAGGTTCCAATGGGAGGGACGAGCGCGCATCGCTGTCTAGCCGAGTGCCTTCCCCTGCTGATTAGAATGCCGCCGAACTGCGACGGGACTTCCACTCTGCCCGCTTTGCTTCCAACTGCTCGCGCTGGTCGTCTGTCAACACGGCAGACACGCGATCGCGAGTCGATTCGCGCAGCGACTTCAGCTCGCCCTTTTGATCTTCAGATAAATCGAGGGACTGCAATGCTCCGCGTCGTCGCTGCCCAGACTCGCGTGCAGTTTGCAACTGGGCGCGCTGCTCGTCCGTCAAAATCGAAGCCATCTGCTCGCGATGCTCAGCGCGAATGGCATCTACTTGTTCTTGTTGGGTTGCGGTTAGATTCAGCTCTTCCAGCAACTTGCCCGCTCTGCCCCGCTCTTGAGACGACTGCGCGATCGCCATCGGCGCGATCGCTGAAGCAACTGCCGCCGCCGCCAAAACCGTCATCAGGGTTCTACGATTGAATGCCATGCCAAAACCTCCTACTTCGTCGCGATCCTCGCGATTGCCAAACTCTGAATTCAACCGATTAGACCGGGACGATCGCGATTCGGTTCACGCCATCGCCCCGGATATCTACTAGCGATCGCGGTTCACTTCCCAACTTCTCGTGCCGCCGTCGAGCTGCTCCCGTTGGTCTTCGGACAGAACGGAGGCGATGCGAGATTGAGTGGATTGCCCGAGCGATCGCATTTCACCCATCTGAGCGCGAGTGATGCCCATCGACATTACGACCGAGCGGGGGCTTTTGCCGGCATCGAGCGCAGCCTTAAGTTCAGCATATTGGTCGGCAGTCAAAATCTCAGCCATTTGGTCTTCGTGCTGAGTGCGAATCGATTGGATTTCCTCCTGCTGCGCGATCGTTAAATCCAGAGATTCCAATTTGCTTTCGTCAAATCCCCGACCCATCATCGATTGCGCTTTGGCTCCTGGTGGCATCAAACAGGCAGCGATCGCCCCTATCGTCACCATCGCGATCGCGGTTTTGCGCTTAAAACTCATGGTTTTCCTCCAAACACATCGCAGCCAACGAACTGCGAATTCAGAAGATTAGACCGAGGCGATCGCGATCGGGTTCACTCTTTTCAAGTCAGCTCTATTTTTTTGAAATCAGTTTGATTTATCGCGTTCAAGCGATGAGCTGTTCGGTTTTCGCGTCGAACAAGTGAAATTGCTCGCTATCCATAGCTAAGCGAATCGTTTGACCGACGGTGACGGGCGATCGCCGATCGACCCGTGCCACGAAATCCAGCCCATCTCCCACATTCAAATAGGCCACGATTTCGCTGCCCATCCGCTCAGTTACCGAAACGCTGGCTTTGATGGGGATCGACCGAATGCCGGGGGGGACGTAGTTGCAATCGTAGAGATTTTCGGGGCGGATGCCGACCGTGACGGCGCTGCCCGCCCGAGTTTGGCAAGCCCGCAGCCGCTTACCCGAAATCGGTAGCTCGAAGAGAGAGGTGCGGGCGATGAGGCGATCGCCTTCTTTTTGCAGCGTCCCTTCAAAAAAGTTCATGGCCGGACTGCCAATAAATCCAGCCACGAAGCGATTTTTAGGGCGATCGTAGAGGTTTTGGGGCGTGTCCACTTGCTGGAGTTCCCCTGCATTCAGCACGGCGATGCGCGTGCCCATCGTCATCGCTTCCACTTGGTCGTGAGTGACGTAAACGAAGGTCGCGCTGAGGCTTTGGTGCAGCTTGCTCAATTCCGTACGAGCCTGCACGCGCAGTTTGGCGTCTAAGTTAGAAAGCGGCTCGTCCATCAAAAACACGGCGGGTTCGCGCACGATCGCTCTCCCCACCGCCACCCGTTGTCGTTGCCCGCCAGAAAGCGCTTTGGGCTTGCGATGCAGCAATCCCTCAATCCCTAACTGAGTTGCCGCCGACTGCACGCGCTTCTGGATGTCTGTTGTGGGCAATCCGCGCAACTGCAATCCGAAAGCCATATTTTCGTACACCGTCATGTGCGGGTACAGCGCGTAAGACTGAAACACCATCGCAATATCGCGGTCTTTGGCGGGAAGCGTGTTTACACAGCGATCGCCGATGGAAATCTCGCCGCGCGTCACGGATTCCAGTCCGGCTAGCATTCTCAGCGAGGTCGTTTTGCCGCATCCCGACGGCCCAAAGCGCTTTCTGGCGGGCAACGACAACGGGT
>JBCBTL010000445.1:0-3223 GCA_039818705.1 Cyanobacteria bacterium J06639_1 | reverse complement strand
ATTAATCAGCACTTGACGCAGTCGCTTGTCGTCTACGCATACGCCCGTCGGGAGCGATGCGTCGGGCTGATAGTCGAACGTAATGCCCTTTTTATTCGCCCGAAGTCGGCAGATTTCGACGACCCCTTGCACGAACGACGGGAAGTGAATGTCCGAACAGTTGAGTTCTAACTTGCGAGCTTCAATCTTGGATAAATCGAGGACGTCGTTGATGAGTGTCAATAGGTGCGAGCCGCATTGATAAACGATGTCGATGCCGTGTTTTTGTTTGTTGTCGAGGTTCTTCGAGCGGCTGAGAATTTGGGCGTAGCCTAAGATGCCGTTTAAGGGGGTGCGTAGTTCGTGGCTCATGTTCGCGAGGAATTCGCTCTTGGCACTGTTGGCTGCTTCGGCAGCTTCCTTGGCTTGATTGAGTTCGGCAGTGCGATCGCTTACCCGCTGTTCGAGAGTTTCGTTGAGGGTTTTGAGGTTAGCTTCCGATTGTCGCTGCGCGATCGCGCCTCCAATACTGCCCGCGATCGCCATCAACGCAGATTGAGTCATGTCATCCCACAAACGCTCCTGATGGCAATCATCAAACCCAGCAAATCCCCAAAAATAATCGCGAATGAAGATCGGGATGACGATAATCGAGAGAATTCCCTGCGATCCTAAAAGCTCGCGTTCTTCGGTGGGAAAGTCTTTGATGAGTCCCAATACGGGCTGCTTTTGGGGCAGCAATTCGTACCATCGCGGCAAGATTTCCAAGTACAGCAGGTTTTGCAGCTCGGGATTGTCGATTTCGGGTCGAACTCCGGCGGCCACCCACTCCCAGCGCTGGCTCATGGCGGGTTCGCCACTTTCGGGGTGGGGATGGTTTTCAAAAATATAGATGCGATCGACATCCGCAGCGGGGCCGAGAGCGTCGAGGGCAGCCTGTACCGATTCGCGGTAGCCCGCCACCGTCAACAAGCTATTGCTAGCGATCGCGATCCCTTGCAAAAGGCGGTCGCTGGCGGAGAGTGACGAAGTGGAGGGCTGGGCGAGCATGAGACGAACTCTCTGGTGAATAGACGGGCGAGCGAGAGCGAGGGTTGCTTACTACTGTTCCCGAGGATCGAGCAGCTTTTGAATGGTCGTTACAAGTTGTTTGAGTCGGATTGGTTTGCTGAGGTAGTCGTTGGCTCCCGCATCGAGGCAGCGATCGCGATCGCCAGACATGGCTAGGGCGGTCAGCGCCACGATCGGCACGTCGGCTAGATGCGGCTCTCGACGAATGTGCTGCATGGCTTCAAATCCGTCCATATCGGGCATTTGAATGTCCATCAAAATGAGATCGGGGGTCTCGCTGCGGGCGAGCTGGACGGCCTCATTGCCGTTTTTCGCAAAGATGAGTCGGTAGCCTTTGGCTTTGAGATAGCTGGAAATCGTGTTGATGTTGGCCTCGTTATCTTCTGCCATCAAAATGAGTGGCGAGGCATCTTGCGGTACGGGCGCGATCGGTTGGGCACCAGTCGCGATCGCTTCGGGTTCGACGGGCATTTCGAGGCTGGCATCGCAGGGTAGGTCGATGGTGAAGCAACTGCCGCGCCCGAATTCGCTCGTAACGCCCGCCCGTCCGCCGTGCAGTTCGACGATGCGTTTGACGAGCGCGAGTCCGAGTCCGGTGCCCTGGTAGCGACGGTTGAGGGCGCTGTCTACCTGGACGAACGGCTGGAACAGTCTGCCGATTTGGTCGGGGGCGATGCCGATACCCGTGTCTGCGACGGAGATGCGCAGGTAGGATTGGCCGCTAGCTTGAGTGTCTCGAACAGGTTCGGGGGGGCGTACCGTGACGTTTAGGTCAATGCGACCGTTTTCGGGAGTGAATTTGACGGCGTTGTTGAGCAAGTTGATTAAGACCTGTCGCATCCGGCGTTCGTCGATCGTCACGTCAGGTAAGGGGGCGGGGCAGTTGACTTGCAGGTGAATGCGTTTTTTGTGGGCTTGCTGTTTGATGAAGCTGAGGCTGGAGTTGCATAACAGCGCGATCGAGGTGGGGGTGCAGTCTAGCTCTAGCTGTCCGGCCTCAATTTTGGCGATGTCGAGGATGTCGTTGATCAGCTCCAAAAGATGAGAGCCGCTGCGTTCGATGGTGCCGAGCGCCTTGATCTGGCGGGCGTTGACGTTGCCGAAGACTTCTTCTTGCAGTCCTTCCGTCATGCCGAGGATGGCGTTGAGGGGAGTGCGCAGCTCGTGGCTCATATTCGCCAGAAATTCATCTTTGAGGCGCGTGGCTCGCGCGAGTTCTTCGTTGGAAATTGCTAATTGTTGGTTGCGTTCGGTGAGTTGGAACTGGGCGAGCTGGCGTTTATTCAACTCTCGCTGGAGGCGATCGTAGAGGCTGGCCTGTTGGATGGCAATTTCGAGCTGGCTGGCAATTTCGCGGGTGAAGTCGATGTCGGAGGGTTGCCACTGGCGCGGTGCCGAACATTGGTGAATGCAGAGCAATCCCCAAAGCTGTTGACCTTCGAGCAGGGGCAAGATGAGATTCGCGCGGACTTGAAACTGTGCCAATAGCGTGCGGTGGCAGTCTTGGAGGCCAGAGGTTTCGACATCGTCGATCGCCTGAATCCGTCCCTGGCGGTATAGCTCTGCATAGCCGACGGAGAAATGGCGATCGCGAACTTTCGCAGCCAGCACGGAGGGTAATCCCGGCACGCTCGCTTCTGCGACGAATTCGCCGCGCTCGCAGTTGGAACTGGGGTCGAACTGGAAAATACCGACGCGCTCGGCCTGGAGGAAGCGGCGAATCTCTTGAGCCGCTGTCACAAACGTCGCGTTGAGATCGAGCGACTGGCGGACGAGCTGCGTAATTTGGCGCAGTAACGCCTCGCGCTCGGCTTGCTGGCGGACGAGCTGCTCTACCTGCTTGCGATCGCTGATATCCCGACACACGCAAATCAGCAATCCGTCTTCGGTCAGCGTTAAGGATAAGCCCTCCACGAAGGTCGAGCCGTCTTTGCGAGTAGCGATCGCTTCTCCCTGCCAGGTGCGATCGCGTTGCAGCACGGGAAAGACCTCGCGATCGAACCGAGCCAGCTCCTCGGACGAGTACAGCGATCGCCAGTCTCGGCCTTTGAGGTCGTCTTGCTGCCCGTAGCCGAACATGTCGAGGTGGGCGCGATTGACATATTGATAGGTATTGCCTTTGAGGATGGCGATGCCGTCTACCGCCGCTTCGATCGCGGCGAGCTGCTGTTTG
>JBCBTL010000444.1:0-3230 GCA_039818705.1 Cyanobacteria bacterium J06639_1 | reverse complement strand
CGATCGCTTCCGGCAATAGATCGTCAACGATGAAATAGCCGATCGTCGCCTTCGAGCTTCGATAAGACTCCGAGATCGCGTCCGCTTCACCTTTGAGCCGAGCCAGAATCCGATCGGCCATCTCGAATCGATTCACAAGATTACCCCACGGCGATCGCGCTCTGCGTCACCTAATCATGCCATCGCTCACATGAGGAGGCCCGGACGCAGGCAGTCACGAACGCCTTGAAGAAATCGCTATGCCTCAATCAACTCGCGCACGTCGGCTACTTGCCCGGCGATCGCCGCCGCCACCACCATGGCCGGACTCATCAACAGCGTCCGCCCCGAGGACGAGCCTTGCCGTCCTTTGAAGTTCCGGTTCGACGACGAGGCGCTGAGCTGACTGCCCTGAAGCTTGTCGGGATTCATTGCCAAACACATCGAACAGCCCGGCTCGCGCCACTCGAATCCCGCCGCTTCAAAAATGCGATCGAGCCCTTCCGCTTCGGCCTCTTTTTTTACGCGCTCCGAACCAGGGACGACAAAGGCTTTCACCTCAGAGGCAACGTGGTGCCCTTTGGCGAACTTGGCCGCTTCGCGCAGGTCGCTCAGACGACCGTTGGTGCAACTGCCGATGAAACATACGTCCACTTTCGTTCCCTGAATGGGAGCGCCGGGAGTCAGGCCCATGTAGGTGTACGCTTCGGCGGCGAGGGCGCGATCGCCCTCCTGCAAACTCTCAGGAACGGGCACGGATTCATTCACCGCAATCCCCTGCCCCGGCGTAATGCCCCACGTCACCGTCGGCGCGATATCAGCAGCATCGAAGGTGACACCATCGTCGTACTCGTCATCGGCATCGCTGCGCAGACTCGTCCACCACTCCACCCGCGATCCCAGTCCGCCCCCTTGGGCGACGCATCGCGGCCTTTGAGATACTCGAACGTCACGGCATCAGGGTTGATGTAGCCGCAGCGCGCGCCCCCCTCGATCGCCATATTGCAGACGGTCATGCGGGCTTCCATGCTCATTTGCTCGAACGTGGTTCCTGCGAACTCGTAGGCGTAGCCCACGCCCCCTTTCACCCCAAGCGTGCGAATAACGTGCAGGATGACATCTTTGGCGTAAACTCCCGGGCGCAGCGTGCCGTTCACTTCTACTTTGCGCACTTTAAGTTTTGACAGTGCCAGGGTTTGCGTTGCCAGTACGTCGCGTACCTGGCTAGTGCCGATGCCGAAGGCGATCGCCCCGAACGCCCCGTGAGTAGACGTATGACTGTCCCCACAGGCTACCGTCATCCCCGGTTGGGTTAACCCCTGCTCGGGAGCCATGACGTGAACGATGCCCTGATTGCCGGACTTAGCGTTGTGCAGCGTGATGCCGAAGTCTGTGCAGTTTTGCTCTAGCGCCTGAATCATCTGCTCTGCAAGCGGATCGGCGAAGGGGCGAGCTTGATTCTCAGTTGGGATGATGTGATCGACCGTGGCGATCGTGCGATCGGGGTAGGGCACACTCAAACCGCGCTCGCGCAACATGGCGAACGCCTGCGGGCTGGTGACTTCGTGGATTAAGTGCAAACCGACGAACAACTGAGTTTGACCGGATGGCAAAACGGCCACCTCGTGTGCGTCCCAAACCTTGTCGAACAGCGTTCCCCGACTCATATCACCCATTTGAAAGATTGGCTTACCGACTCTAACATCTCTACTTCATGACACGTTCGACGATCTGAGGTAAAGGAGCGTGCTGTTTTTCAAGAATTAACAAAGCGCAAACATCACTCCATTGCAGTACGACGATGACCTAAGGAGCGATCGCCTCTTGCAGTTGGCTCGAAATGTCAGCCTCGTCCAAAGCTTTGCCGATGAGGACTAACTTGGTTTGTTTGGATTCGGTCGGTTTCCAGGGGCGATCGTAAAAACTATCCAAACGGTTACCTACGCCCTGAAGCACCAGCCGCATCGGTTTGCCTTCGCTCCACACGAATCCTTTGATGCGGTAGAGTTCGCGCTCCTCCATCAAATGTTTGAGAACTCGTTCTAGCGCTTGAGGATCGCAGGGGCGATCGCTCACGAACTGTACGGCTTCGATCTCGTCATCGTGATCGTGGTCTTCCTCGGTGTCGTGGTGGCTGGGTCGGCATTCGAGATCGTCTTCTACAGCAGCATTGAAACCCAGCAAAACGGAAGGGGGGAGTGACCCGTGCTGACTGCGAACGATTTTGACCGGACGCAGGATTTCTGCTTTGACCAGGTTTTCCACTCCCTCTAGTTCGGTGTCGTCCACTAAATCAGTTTTGTTGAGAATCACCATGTCGGCGCAGGCGAGCTGATCCTCGAACAGTTCTTCGAGTGGGGTTTCGTGATCCAAATTTGGGTCGGCTTTGCGATCGCGCTGCACCGCGTCAACGTCGGCAGCGAACGTTCCGGCTGCAACCGCTGCTGAATCCACTACTGCCAGCACTCCGTCTACCGTTGCGGCGTTGCGAATTTCCGGCCAGCGAAACGCCTGCACGAGGGGTTTCGGGAGTGCAAGTCCTGAAGTCTCGATCAAGATGGCATCGATTTCGTCGCGGCGTTCGAGGAGCTGTTGCATGGTGGGCAAAAACTCTTCTTGCACCGTGCAGCACAAGCACCCGTTGGTCAGTTCCAACACGTTGGCATCGGGACAGTCCGTGCCGCAGTCTTTAATCAAATCTCCATCGATGCCCAGCTCGCCGAATTCATTCACGATGACAGCCAAGCGGCGACCCTCGCGATTTTGCAACAGATGCCGCATCAGCGTCGTTTTGCCGCTGCCCAGAAAACCAGTAATTACGGTAACGGGAATTTTAGCTGCCATATCACTCTCGAAATTGGGATGATGCGATCGCCTTTACGCCACGGGAGGCCAAGCTGGAACCCGAGCGACTAAGCCACTTTTGAGCGGTTTCGGACGCTCCGCCCAGGTCAACAAGCCGTCGGCTTTATCGTGAAACTGTTCGGCACAGGTCAACACGGCTTCGACCGTTTCAGGCAGCGCTTCGTCCGCGACCGGAAGATCGCCGAATACGAAGGTGTATTTTCCCGGAGCCGCGAGCGAAACCGTACAGGCGCGGCTGCACGCGCTCATGCATTCGACGGGCTGAATGGGAAACGACTCGCGCATTCCCCACTCCTCGTGTCGAGCCGCGATCGCTTCCAGCAGCTTTTCCCCGCCGCTCTGGCCGACCCGCTGGCCGTCTTTCCACGTACTGGCACAAGTGGTAC
>JBCBTL010000443.1:0-3243 GCA_039818705.1 Cyanobacteria bacterium J06639_1 | reverse complement strand
CCATAAAGAGGTATTCACAGGTTAGGATTTCTTGGCTGAGAGTTTCGCCGCGATCGTCAATGCGATCGACAAACACTTGATAGCCGCCTTCGGGAAGCGCTGCAACTCTTTTAACCCAATGCTGAGGTTTTATTTCAACTGCCCCGGTATCTTCCGCTTGCTTCAAGTAATTTTGGTCGAGTGTTTGTTTGGCTCCGCTGTTTTGCCCGAACCAGAATTCTGCCGCAATAGTTGAAGCGACTTTTTTCTGAGCTATTTCCTCCCGGACGATATCCCAGTCGATGCCCATCATAAATGGAGTCATCCCGTCCTTCATGCCGTTGGAGGTTGAATCGCAGTCTGCGAATCCAGCCTTGCGAGCCTGATCGACTAAAGTTCTCAGACCTAGATAGTACTCGCTCTCCAAAATATCGTCAGGAATCGGAGAAGAGCCAATCACTTCGTGGACGCGCGGAAAATAAATCTGCTCCATCTCGTCATACGTAATGTCAGGAAACACGCGATCCCATAATTCTCGGGGCGGCTCGATCAAAATTCCACCGTAGGCATGAGAACCGCCGCCAACACCTGACCCCACTAGGAATTTATATTCCCCGTGTTCGATTACCTCTAGCACGCCCGCGTACTTTTCAATGGGAGTCCCTTCGTAGGCCGGAGTTTTGGACACCTCAGTATCATTTAGCCATTCGGCTCGCTCGTCGAGATGGCGAAACGTGGCAAAAGTGCTGTTCGTCGTCGGGTCGTCAATATCCCAGCGCCGACCCCGTTCTAGCACCCAGGTATCGATACCAGCCTGTCCCAGCCGTAAAGCCGCGATCGCGCCACCGAAACCGCTACCAATCACAATTGCCCGTATATCCATGCCCGACGCTCACCTAAAAATCATGGGTTTCGTTCGTTCGAGAGTGGTAACGCGATCGCGCTCAATCCCGAGGCTCTGGCCCGATAATCCAGTGTTCTTCTGTCACGAAAGTGTAGGCGTATTTCATTTCGATAAAGTTCTCTAGATCTTTGGCAGACTCAGCATTCTCGGGAGAATCTAAAGCTGCTTGTAAAGCATCCGTACTGTCAAACCACAACATCGCCACCATATCGAGCAATGGCTCGCCAATGGCATAAAATCCATCTCGCACGTGGCATTGATAATACCGACGCAATCCCGGTAGTTTCAGATCTAGCGGGCCGTGTACGTCTAAGCTGTAGCGTCGGAATGTTTCGAGGGGAATCCCTTCTTTCCGTTTCACCATCGCAAACAGCTTGACCCCTTTTTCTTCGCGACTGCGATCGGAGCCGGGCATTAAAACGTGAGTGGTCGTATCGACTGCAACCGTGCGCCAAAATGCTGCCCACGTCGGCTCGTCTAAGCGCGCGCCCTCTAAAAACTCTTTGCTTTGCAGCGAAGCAAGCTGTTCTTCTTCATTCCGCAACCAAATCTCGGCCACGCCGCTGAAACGAGGATCTTCAGGTTCCGGCCCGAATGGAATGCGAGTGTCGATTAAATATTTTTTGATTTGAGAAATTTTGCTGGCGTACTTGACTGCATGGACGTTCACCCAATAGTCCTGAAAATCTTTCTCGCTCATACCCGGTTTCGGATGAGCAAAGATGAGTTGATGGATCATAACCGCGCGCCTCTTGTTTCCGAACCTGACTGAGTGCTGTAACGGGAAAGCGATTTAGAAAACCCGATTTATCCTGCGGGACTATTGGGGTCGAGTATTAACGTTCGATTCTGAAATTTCCAACCGTCTGAGCCTTTGACGAGGCGATCGCGATACACTCCAGTCCGCACAATTGCGGCTGGATTGGCAGCAATATTCATCGCAATGATGTAGCACCCTGACTTCACGTCGTCTCCATCTGTCTCGATTAATAAGTCGTTGATCCAATGGCGCGTCGTCGCCACATCTGGAAACGACCGATAGGCTTCCACCAATGCATCAGTGCCCTGCACGTCCATCAAGATCGAGCCGTCGGCATCCACAATTGAAAACGAGCCGTCCGGTGCGAAGGTTTCAGCCCAGTGGCGATCGGGATCGCCTGGCAGCAACGCGGTTAGTCCGTCGATGGCATAGAAATATCTGGAATTCAATTCCTGAATTGCCAGTCGGTCGTCAGCAGTCAGTCCCGTCACGCTCGTCTCCTCCGTTACTGCCCGCAATGCACGCCAATCATCTCTGGACGAACGTCCCCTTCCAACACCAGGTCGATCAGAAATGGCCCCGGATGCGCTAGAGCCCGCGCGATCGCCGGAGCGATTTCTTCCGGTTTCTCCACTCGACACGCCTCGACTCCCATCGACTGCGCGATCTGGTCGAACCGAATGGCAGGTTTCGAGAGGTCGAAGCTGAGTGGAAAGTCGTGCTTATCGATGCCGCGTTCGTTCCAGTACGCCTGAATATTCAGTTGCAGCAAGCGGTAGGAGCTGTTGTTGCAGATGACGAATTTCGCGGCAATATCGTGACGTGCTGCCGACCACAGCGCTTGGATGGTGTACATCGACCCCCCATCTCCAGTTAGGCCGATGACCGTTTTGTCGGGGTTCGCCACTTTCACCCCGATCGCTCCCGGAATGCCGACTCCCAAAGACCCGCCTCGAGTGAGGAAATACTGACCCGTACGACTAGGCGGCCAATAGCGCGCGACTGGAGGAGAAGAGGTCAGCGCCTCGTCAAAAATAATGGCATCTTCGGGCAGTAAGGGCGCTAACTCCTCCATGAAACGAGAAAAGTGCAGCGGCACGTCATCGCGCAGCGCGCGATCGCTCTCTTTCTCCGCAGCGATGCGATCGTCTTTAGCTGCCTTCACGTCTGCCGCGCGCGCTTCAGCCGCCAGCTTTTGCTCTAGACTCAAGCTAGTTTCTAAAGCTTCGGCCAGCTTTGCCAAAGTTAGTTTCGGATCGCTGACCAATCCCACATCAACTGGGTGATTCTTGGCAATTTCATAGGCATTGAGATCGATATGAATGACCTTTGCATCGGGAGCAAAAATACGATCGAGTTCTGGAAAGACCTCGGGCAAAATGTACGTGCCGCAGACTAAGTTGACATCGCCGGATTCCAAAATGGGACGGCTTTTATAGCCGAACATGTGCCCCGTCCCGCCCTGATAGAGCGGGTGAGCGTAACTCATATTGACTTCGCCCGCGTCCGCATCTCGCACTTCCGCCCCCAACAGTTCGGCCACGCGCGCCAGCTCATCCTGAGCGCCGGAGTACGCTACGCCATCCCCAACGTAGATGCG
>JBCBTL010000442.1:0-3244 GCA_039818705.1 Cyanobacteria bacterium J06639_1 | reverse complement strand
CTGAGCCGTACCGCCAGCGTTTGGGGCGAGTGCTACCGAATATCCGCCGAACTGCTGGTCGCACTCGACGCCTTCGAGGAGCATCCCCACGTCTATCGCCGCCAGTCTGTCGTGCTTGCCAGCGGCTTCGAGGCGTGGGCATACGTAGGGCAACCGCCTCATATCGATCGATTACCCGCTGTCGCGGGAGGAGACTGGCGATCGCGAGCATGACTTCAGCAAGCCATCCCGTATTTGCATATGGCTCCAATCTCGACCCGCAGCGACTGGGCGATCGCGCTCCCGACTGGGACGGCACGAGCCAGCGAGCGTATTTGCCCGAACACGAACTGCGCTTCCACAAGCGATCGGAACGATATCGAGTCGCTGCTAACGTCGTACCGCACCCCACCCGCAGCGTATGGGGAGCGGTGGTGGATCTGAGCGATCGCGATTTAATTCGGATGGATGGGTTTGAAGGATGCGATCGCGACCCGCCCGGCTATTACCGCAGGCTCGTGAAGGTGAAGCTGGGCGATCGCGGATGGCAGGATGTTTTTATTTACACTGCCAACCCCATTTGGATCGTTGAAGGACGGTTGCCTGCGCCAGATTACGTACAACATGTCCTCCGTGGCGCTCGATGGCACGACCTACCCTCCGCATATATCGGGCATCTAGAATCCACAAGCGTCGCTGACATAACATCCGAGCGTCTTTAGATTGTCTAAATATATGCTCGAATGTTCATGAAAGTTTATATTTTTCTCGTGGGTCGGTATACAATAAACGGGCTTCATTCGGCGATTGCGTAAATTGCCGCGAAGTCGTTCAGTTGGGTTGCATCGGTTCTGCATCGTTATGTCGCCACAGCCGTTGAGCCGCGAAACCGCTTCTTTGTTGGACTTAGGCCGAATTTCGCCCGGTCGCGGCGACGATTTGGGGCTGGAGGAAGCGACACCGACCGCCCGCGAGGGGGGAGCTGCTGGCGTGAAGCATACGGACGATCCCATCCGTAAATATATTGAAGTCTTCTCGTTCAGCCCGGATGCCGTCCTGCTATCTACCCTGACAGAACGGGCGATCGTCGCGGTCAATCGGGGATTTTGTCGGCTCCTGGCGGTTGAGGAAGCTGATGTTCTCGATCGCACCACCGGCGAGCTAGGGCTGTGGCGCGACCCCGCTCAGCACAATCGCTTGGTGCGCGGGCTCTATCGGCAAGGCGCTGCCGCCTGTCAAGAGTTGGAGATTTGCTTGCCAAACGGCGAGGTGCGCGTGGGGTTGGCCTCGGCTGAAATCGTAGAACTTGACTCGCGACTGTTTTGTTTGACGGTCATTCGCGATGTCAGTCCGTATCAACGCGCGATCGCCGCCCTACGCGATCGCCAACGCGGACTGGAAGCGTTGCACGCGATCGAAACGGCGGCATCTGACGCTCCATCCGTGCAGGTGGCGCTCAGGCGCATGGTGGAAGCCGTCAGCCTCGTGTTGGGATTTCCAGGGGTGGCGATCGAGCATCTCAATGCCGAACGGCAAGTGCTTGAATTCGCCGCTGCGCGAGGGGTTGACTTTGACGACGATACGCCCCTCGAACGCGCGATCGCCGGAACGTTGGCGGGGGAAGCGCTCCGGGAAGAGTACCCGGTGGCGCGATCGTATTCATCGGAAGCCGCGATCCCCCATCACGAGCATCCTCTGTTCGCTCGACTCGCTCCGCGCGCGATCGCCTGCGCGCCCATGCAGGCTAGCCGCGACATGCTCGGGATTCTCAGCGTCGCGCATCCAGACGACATCGCGATCGACGAGGCGCTCCTGCGGGATCTGAACCTCGTAGCGAAGCGCATTGCCACCCTCACCCAACGCCAGCAGGAAGCCGATCGTCTCAAGCATCAAGCGTTTCACGATACCCTGACGGATCTTCCCAATCGCGCACTCTTCATGGATCGGCTCGAACGGCTAGTCGCCAGGGCTCAGCGCCGCGACGATTGTTTATTTGCCGTTCTGTTCCTCGATCTCGACGGGTTCAAAGTGATCAACGACAGCTTGGGACATGAAGCGGGCGATCGCATGTTGGTGGAAGTCGCCGGTCGGTTGAGAAGCTGCTTGCGCCCCGGCGATACCGTATCGCGCATCGGTGGAGATGAGTTTACGTTCCTACTCGACGATTTGAACGACCCGAGCGATGCCAATCGCATTGCCGATCGCATTCAAGCTGTCCTGAGCGAGCCGATCTCGGTGGAAGCTCAGCAGGTATTCGCCAGCGCCAGCATCGGGATTGCGTTGTGGTCGAGTGATTACGCTCAATCGCAAGAGCTGGTGCGAGATGCCGATACTGCCCTGTATCGCGCCAAAACTCTGGGCAAATCGCGATCGGTGGTGTTCGACCCGATCATGCACGAGCGAGCTGTCGCCCGATTGCAGCTCGAAACGGAATTGCGACAGGCGATCGCCGAGAAGCAACTGCGGGTGTACTACCAACCCATCATCTCGTTCGAGAGCGGGCGCATTGAGGGGCTGGAAGCGCTAGTCCGGTGGGAACATCCCGAGCGCGGACTGCTCGCCCCCAAAGAGTTCGTCTCGGTAGCGATTGAAACGGGGGCGATCGCCGAGATCGACCGATGGATGCTTAGAGCCGTTTGCGAACAAATTGACATCTGGCAGCAGCAGCCCTGGGACGATTGCGTACCGACGGTGAGCGTCAATCTGTCTGCCAAACAACTGCTGCATCCCGAGTTTTTGCCGTATCTGAAGTCCGTTTTGGCGGATACGGGAGCCGAACCCCAGTATTTGCACGTCGAATTTGTGGAAGAAGCGCTGATGGAGCGAGCCGATCGCGTGACCAGCGCCCTGCAAACCCTTCAAGAAATGGGCATTCGCTCCACGATTGACGATTTCGGGACGGGGTTTGCGTCGCTGCAATGGCTGCATTCGTGTCCCATTCATCGGCTTAAAATCGATCGCTCTTTCATTCATCAGATGGATGGGAATGCCTTGGCGATCGTGCGGGCGATCGCGGTGCTAGCTCAGCAGTTCGGTCTTTCGGTAACCGCTGAAGGCGTGGAAACTGCGGAGCAGATGGCACTTCTGCGCGGCTTAGGATGTCAATCGGGACAGGGATATTATTTTTGTCGTCCGCTCGATCGCGCCAAAATCCAAGACTTCTTCAATTCGCAGCCGCAGTGGTAGGCCGCTGTCGGCAGCAGAGTAGACCTGAGAACCAATAGACGTGCGAATCTAGAGTTCGAGTCATGCTGAAATATCTGGT
>JBCBTL010000441.1:0-3247 GCA_039818705.1 Cyanobacteria bacterium J06639_1 | reverse complement strand
ATCAGCTTTATCAAGATTGCGGGGGCGAGCGAGTGCGAATTGCAGTGGACGCGATGGGGGGGGACTACGCTCCAGAGGAGATCGTTAAAGGAGCGTTGTTAGCGCACGAGCAATTTGGGGTTGACGTGGTATTGGTCGGTCGCCCAGAGGCGATCCAGCCCTTTTTGCCCGCCTCTTTACCAGATGGCATCAGCATCGTCGAAGCCGAAGACGACATCGGTATGGACGAAGAGCCCTTGGTGGCGCTGCGGCGCAAGCCCAAAGCTTCGATTCGCGTAGCGATGGACGTCGTGCGCAAAGGCAATGCCGATGCGGTGGTGGCGGCGGGCAATACGGGGGCGGCGATGGCGGCAGCGCTGCTGCGTTTGGGGCGACTCCCCGGCATCGAACGACCCGCAATCGGCGCATTATTGCCCACGAAAGCCCGCAAACCCGTAATGTTGCTCGACGTTGGCGCGAATGTCGATTGTCGGCCTCGATTTTTAGAGCAATTCGCCGTGATGGGGTCGCTGTACTGTCGCGACGTGCTCGGGGTTGAGAATCCGCGAGTTGGGTTACTCAACATTGGTGAAGAGTCGAAAAAAGGCAATGAAGTGGCGATCGCCTCCCACAAGCTTTTGGCCGATCTAGAGCACGTCAACTTCGGCGGCAACGCCGAAGGGCGCGATGTGCTTACGGGCGAATTTGACGTCGTGGTTTGCGACGGCTTTGCTGGCAACATTCTGTTGAAATTTGCCGAAAGCGTCGGCTCGCTGACTACGCAGATCCTCAGAGAAGAACTGCCGCGCGGCTGGTGGGGCAAGCTGGGGGTTTTGCTCATGCGCCCCAATTTGCGTCGCGTGAAGCGGCAAATGGACTACGCCGAGTACGGCGGCGGCTTGCTGCTGGGCGTGGCTGGAGTGTGCGTCATCACCCACGGCAGCTCCAAAGCTAATATGGTGTGTCACGCCCTGCGTCAGGCCAAAGAAGCGGTCGAACATCGCATGCTGCACCACATCGAAACGGAAATTGCGGCCATTCATCACCGCCAGGAGTCTGTAGCGTCGCAGCCTAGCAACGGTAAATCGCAGCCCAGCAATGGCAAATCGTCCGTCGCCCCTTTAGATACTTCGCGATCGCTTCAATCCGCTGATGCATCATAATTGCAGCTAGCTTGAGATTCTGCCACTTTGACTCTTTCCGGTGCTATGGATGCTTCTGCTGCTCTGCAAGCCGTTCAGTTCGTCGGAGCGGCTGCGGCCGTTCCCGAGCCGGTGTTGACCAACGCCGATCTCAGCCAAATGGTGGATACGTCGGACGAGTGGATTCGCTCGCGCACGGGTATTCGCGAGCGTCACATCTTGCCGCCCGATGCCAGCATTGTGGATCTAGCTGCCGATGCGAGTCGCAAAGCTTTGGCTAACGCTCAGCTCGACCCGCTCGATATCGACTTGATCGTGCTAGCCACTTCGACGGGGAGCGATCGCTTTGGCACGGCTCCCCAGCTTCAAGGGGTACTAGGGGCTTCGCGAGCGCTGGCGTTCGACCTAACTGCGGCCTGTACCGGATTTGTGTACGCGATCGCCACTGCCGCGCAATTTTTGCAAGCCGGGACGTATCGCCGCGCTTTGGTGGTCGCCGCTGACGTGCTCTCGCGCACGGTGGACTGGAGCGATCGTAAAACCTGCGTTTTGTTCGGAGACGGTGCGGGAGCGGTGGTGCTTGAGACCGGGAGCGCACAAGGCTTGCTGGGCATGGCGCTGCGGGCAGACGGAACGGGAAGTGACTTGCTCACCCTCAGTAACCCGACCGCATCCCGACCGTTAGCCAATGGCATTGAGGCAGGTCAGTACTCTTGCGATCCAATTTTTATGAACGGTCGCGAAGTCTACAAGTTTGCGGTGAGAGCTGTTCCTGAAGTCATCGAGAAAGCTCTGTTCGCTGCCAATCTCGATGCGGCTGACGTGAACGGATACTTTTTGCATCAAGCCAATCAGCGCATCCTCGACGCGATCGCCTCTCGCCTGTCGTTCGACCCCGCTCGCATGGCCTCAGTGGTCGATCGCTACGGCAACACTTCGGGAGCTTCTGTGCCGATCGCCTTAGCGGACTGGCTGGAGTCGGGCAAATTCGGCGCGGGCGACACCGGTTTGATGGCAGGATTTGGGGCGGGGTTGACCTGGGGAGCGATCGCCTTCCGTTGGGGTCGGCTGGACGCTCAGTAGGCAAGATATCCCGCGCATCTCGCGCATTCGCCGTTGAAGTTTGACGATAAGGAGAAACCATCGTGACGACTGCCTGGGTATTCCCCGGACAAGGCTCGCAGGCTGCGGGTATGGGTGCGGATTTGGTCGAATTAGCGGGCGATCGCTTTGCCCAGGCCGACTCGCTGTTGGGCTGGTCGGTGCTGGCGCTCGATGAAGACCAACTCAAGCAGACGCAATACACGCAACCCGCCTTGTTCGTTGTGGAAGCGATCTTGGCAGAGCAGCTTCTCGCTCGTTGTCAGCCCGACTGCGTGGCCGGGCACAGCCTGGGGGAATACAGCGCCCTGTGCTGTGCTGGGGTGTTCGATTTCGAGACTGGCTTAAAACTGGTGCAAAAGCGATCGCAGCTCATGTCTGAAGTGACGGGCGGCACGATGGCGGCGGTGATGGGTTTTGACCGCGCCAAACTCGAACAGCTCTGCGCCGCAACCGACGGAGCAGAAATCGCCAATGACAACAGCCCCGATCAAGTGGTGGTCACTGGCTTGGCTGAAGGGGTGAAAGCAGTTACGGATGCCTTACAAGCGCGTCGAACCGTGCCCCTGGCGGTCAGCGGTGCGTTTCACTCCAGCTACATGCGTGAGGCCGCCGAACAGTTCGCTCAGATTCTCGAAACCGTCGAATTCAACTCGCCCAAATTCCCGGTCTACAGCAACTCCACGGCTTCCCGTTCCAGCGATCCAGCCACCCTCAAGCAAAATCTATTCGATCAAATGGTCTCTCCCGTCCGCTGGCGCGAAACCCTCACGACCATGACAACTGACGGCGTGACCGACATCTGGGAAGTTGGCCCCGGCAAGGTGCTGACCGGACTTGCGAAGCGCACGGTCAAAGAGCTGACTCGCTCGACGATTTCAAATGCAGCGGCGGTGAAGGGGGCGATCTCCACTGCTTCGTAGCACGGTAGATGACAAAATATGAAGCTGGATGGGCAAACTACTTTCAGTCTTGAACGTTTCACGCACAGTAGTTTTGCACGTAAGTCCAGATGAACAACATAA
>JBCBTL010000440.1:0-3251 GCA_039818705.1 Cyanobacteria bacterium J06639_1 | reverse complement strand
TGTATTTGTGCCGCCGCGCCAAGAGTGAAAACACGACTCCTGAAGCGATCGAGGCTGCGGATACAGCGGCTCGGGAAGCCGCCGAACGGGCAGGTGCTGGGTAAGGTGGCACGGGCGATCGCGCAAAAGAACGCTCCACGAGTTCGTTCGAGATCGCGCGAGCTGTTTCCCAATCTTGGAGGAGCGGGAATAATAGTGCAGTCATGACGAGTTGCGCGGACGATTATGCCGAGAAATCCTGACGAGTTTAGCGTTCACATCATGCTAGATGGCGGACATCGCGAAGAGGTGCGCGTGCACGGTGCCAAAGAAGTCACCAATCTGATGAATCAAATCTTCGTGGGCGGCGTTGGCGAAGATTTCATTCGCTTACCCCGGCTGATGGAAAATGAATACCTGATCGTTCGTCCCAGCCGCGTCTGCGGCGTTTCGGTCGAGGCAGTCTACACCTCCAGCGTCGATCGCATGTAGGTTGATACTCTGAAACACCAGCCCGCTGTTGAGCGATCGCGGGCTGTTTTCGCGTCTGCAATCTTGTGCTTGAGGCAGCCTTGTTTGAAACAGCCTTGCTTGAGGAAGCAGCCTTGCTTGAGGCAGGTTTGCTTGAGACAGGTTTACTTGAGACAGGTTTACTTGAGGCGATCGCGCCTAGCGGGACGTTCGCGTTCGGTCGCATTTCTTTACGTTCGGCTTCCGAAGGAAATCCTGTGCGATTCTGATGTCAGCAAAGTTTGCGCGATGTCGTCATTAGTAACGTCGTTTTAAGAAATGAGTCAGAAGCATACGGTCATCATCACGGGTGCCTCGTCGGGGGTGGGGTTGCAAGCGGCGCGATCGCTGGCACGAACTGGCGAATGGCATGTCGTGATGGCCTGTCGCAATTTGGAGAAAGCACGGGCGGAAGGCGATCGCGTGGGCGTTCCCGCAGATAGCCGCTCCCTCATCCACCTCGATCTAGCGTCGTTGAACAGCGTCCGACAATTCATCACCGAGTTTCGCGCTACGGGTCGCCCGCTCGACGCTCTGGTGTGCAATGCCGCCGTTTATTTGCCTTTAGAAAAAGAGCCGCTGCGCAGCGAAGATGGCTACGAACTTAGCGTCGCGACCAATCATTTGGGGCACTTTTTGCTTTGCAATCTCATGCTGGAAGATTTGCAAAAATCCGATCGCAAGCCCGCTCGTCTAGTCATTTTGGGCACCGTCACGGCCAACCCGAAAGAATTGGGCGGTAAAATTCCCATTCCTGCTCCTCCCGACCTGGGCAATTTGCAAGGATTTGAGGCGGGCTTCAAAGCCCCGATTGCGATGATTAACGGCAAAGAATTTAAGTCGGGCAAGGCATACAAAGATAGCAAGCTGTGCAACATGCTGACCATGCGCGAGCTGCACCGGCGTTACTTCAAAGATACGGGAATCATCTTTAACGCACTGTATCCCGGCTGCGTAGCTGAAACGGGACTATTCCGCAATCACTTTCCTCTGTTTCAAAAGCTGTTCCCGCTGTTTCAGAAGAACATTACAGGGGGATATGTTTCAGAAGAGTTAGCAGGCGATCGCGTCGCGTCTGTCGTTGCCGATCCAACCTTCGCTAAATCTGGCGTGTATTGGAGCTGGGGCAACCGCCAAAAAGAAGGACGCAATGCCTTCGATCAAGAAATTTCCGATGAGGCCAGCGATGCATTCAAAGCAGAGCGCTTGTGGGAGTTGAGCGCGCAACTCGTGGGTTTAGCCCCATCCACTTAGTCGCTAGCAAAGCAGAGCGATGGCCGTCTGCACGTGGCAGAGAAAGTAGGGGGCGAGATCGCCACTCGTGCCCCTGTCAATCGGAGTTGATATGGCTAAAAGCGTGGAATGATTCAAGCGCGCTGGGAAAGCGGCGTGTATTTCAGCTCGCGCTCTCCGGTGTAGACCTGAGTGGGTCGGAAAAGGCGGTTGTCGGCCAGTTGTTCGCGCCAATGGGCTAACCAACCAGCGATGCGTGCCAGAGCAAACACTGGGGTGAAAACATCTTCAGGAATGCCCAATTTGGCGTAGACCAAGCCCGAATAGAAATCGACGTTGGGATAAATACCTTTTTGGCTGAGACGCTCGTCGCACACTCTCTCCACTTCGAGAGCCATGTCGTAAAACAGGCGATTGCCCGCCGATTTGGCGAACAAGTCTTCGGCCAGTTCTTGTAACACTTTGGCGCGAGGATCTTTGACTTTATAGACACGGTGGCCTACGCCCATAATGCGCTGCTTGTTGGTCAGCAGATTGTCGATATACGTCTCCACGTTGCGGATGTTACCGATATCCCGCAGCATGGCCATGACGCGCTCGTTGGCTCCGCCATGCAGTTGGCCGGACAGCGTCCCGACCGCAGCGGCGATCGCCGTGTAAGGATCGGCCAAAGTCGAAGCTGTCACCAACGACGAAAAGGTCGAAGCGTTCACCGTATGCTCGGCGTGCAGGATCAGGCAAATATCGAAGATTCGAGCGGCGTGGGGGTCGGGTTCCGTACCCGTCATCATGTAGAGAAAGTTCGATGCGTGGTCGAGGTCATCTCGGGGGGAAATAGGGTCGTTACCCTGACGCATCTGGTGAAACGAGGCGACGAGCGTCGGGAATTTAGCCAACATGCGCACGGCAGTGCCGCGCACGTAGTCCTCGTCCATTTCTTGGAGGGGATAGAACAGCCCCATTCCTGCCACGCAGGTTTGCAGTGCGTCCATCGGGTGTCCTGATTCCGGGAAGCACTTGATCATGTCGCGAATGCGGTACTTCACGCGCCGATGGGTACGAATGCGGCGATCGAAGTCGTCCAGTTCGGCGGCAGTGGGTAACTTACCGAAAATGAGCAGATAGGCGGTTTCAATAAACGAGCTGCGGGCGGCCAGTTGCTCGATGCTAATCCCGCGATATTCGAGAATACCAGCCTTGCCATCGATGTAGCTGATATTGGAACGAGTGGCCGGTACGCCTTCTAATCCTGGTGTGTATGTACCCTCTGCCATAGCGCGTCCGTGCGAGAAAACCGTCTCTAGTCTAGGACGGATTGCTCGCGGGCAATGCATTCAGCGCCTTACCGCAGCGATCGCTCCTTCTCTCCCTGATGTCGAGTCAATCCCACGCCCTATCTGCCCCACGCCCCATCTGCGGAGCGAGCTGTCAGATGCCGAAGTGTTGCGAAGTCCTCAGAATCGCGATCGCGACAGGTACAATCAGCACGATATCGCGAGAGATATCGGGCACCTGTACGCACACATATC
>JBCBTL010000439.1:0-3260 GCA_039818705.1 Cyanobacteria bacterium J06639_1 | reverse complement strand
CAACAGTACCGACTTTCAACCCGCTGCCGATTTCGTCTGTCAGTGGCTAGAGACGTGTCGCGATCGCCCCTTCCCCGGCCCTGCCCTCCTCAACGGCAACGTCCCCCCCGTCTCCAGGGAAGATATTTGCGGAGTCGTAGCCGCTCCCTTGGGGGTCAGTCACTACACCGAGACGTTTGAAAAGCGAGTCGATCCGCGCGGCAAGACCTACTACTGGATTGCGGGAGAAGCGATCGACACCCGCGCCGCCCCTGATTCAGACATTGCCGCCATCCGAGACAACTACATCACCGTGACGCCGTTGGGCAACAACCTCACCGCTGCGAGCGAGCTGCCCAAACTCGCCGACTGGGGCATGAACCCCTACGCCCCATCTGCGCCGCAGCCAGCGGTTACCCGCGACCCCTGAGCGCGTGCTAGCGTTTCAAATAACACCGTCTGATTTCAAAGCCGCGCTTTTTTAGCCGCTGCGAAGTCAACCCGCGATCGCCGACAGGATATCGATGCCATGAAATGGGCCAACGCACTCTCAACGAAACCTTCGCTGGAAGCGGCGTTGCAAGATGTCGTCGCCCGAGCCAAACTACGCCTGAGCGATCGCCTCGTTGTCGTCGGTGCCGGAGCGCCCGCCTCATCGGGAACTTCCGACACTTCAACCGAATCTACTGGCGGGAAAGATGCCGACCTCGCCATCCTGTTTGTCTCTGCGGCGTTTGCCAGCGAATACGCCCGCGTATTGCCATTACTGCGAGACATGCTCTCCGTTAACGTGCTGCTGGGATGTTCCGGGGGCAGCATCGTCGGAGGCAGTCGCGAAATTGAAAACGAACCCGCGATCGCCCTCTCTCTCGCCCAACTACCCGGCGTAGAGCTACACCCGTTTCATATCGATGCCGAAGATCTCCCCGATTTAGACGCTTCCCCCACCGCCTGGGAAGACGCGATCGGAGTCCCGCAGCGATCGCAGCCTCATTTCATCGTGCTGCCCGACGGCTTTTCTTCCCGCATCAACGACCTATTGCAGGGGATGGATTTCACCTACCCGAGCGCGACGAAAATAGGCGGCCTCGCCAGCGGCGGCAATGGCCCCGAGCAAAACGCTTTGTTCTTGAACGACCAACTCTATCGCTTCGGCACGATCGGCGTGGGCATGTCGGGTAATATCGCCGTCGATTCCCTCGTCGCCCAAGGCTGTCGTCCCATCGGCGAGCCGCTGCGCGTCACCAAAGCCGAACGCAACGTCATGGTGACCCTCGACGATCGCCCCCCGCTTGAAGTGCTACAAGACATCCTCCGCGATCTCAGCCCCGAAGATCGCGAGCTAGCCCGCACGTCCCTATTCGTCGGCCTCTTAATGGACGAATTTAAGTCCAAAGCCGAGCGCGGTGACTTTCTCATCCGCAATATTCTCGGCCTCGACCCGAACACGGGGGTTGTCGCCATCGGCGATCGCATTCGTCCCGGCCAAACCGTCCAGTTTCACCTACGCGACGCCCGCACCTCTGAAGACGATTTGAGATGGGTACTCAGTCGCTACCGCGATCGCCAATCCGAGCAAATTTCCGATGGCGTGGCCGGAGCCGTCATGTTTTCCTGCTTGGGGCGAGGCTCTTACCTCTACGGTCGCCCGGACGTAGATAGCTCGATCTTTCGCGAACTCGCCGGTCAGATTCCCTTGGGTGGATTTTTCTGCAACGGCGAAATCGGCCCCGTCGGAGGAACGACGTTTCTACACGGTTACACCTCCGTCTTCGGGTTATTCCGACCGCTCAATGCAGCCTAGTCAAGACTGATAGAGAGACTTGCGGGCGATCGCGCCTCTAAGGGGTTACCGACCCTTTAGAATGAGTTGAGTTCGGGCAATTGAACGACGTATTGCACCGGCTCGTTCGCACTCACACTCCATAACCGTGCATCATTTCTCCTTCAAACGCTGGCGCTGGAGCGTTACAATCGCGCTCTGCATCTCGCTGGCTATCTGCATCGCACCCGCTCGCGCAGCAGATGTGGCTGAAGCGATCGACAACGCTCCTTTGCTGGAAACCTCCACGCCTTGGCAGTGGATCGCGCTGACGTTCGCAACGGTTTTCGTGGCCGAAATGGGCGATAAAACTCAGCTCGCCACCATGCTCATGAGCGCCAAAGAAAAATCTCCGTGGCCGATCTTCATCGGCTCCGCCTCCGCCCTCGTCGCCGCTAGCGCCGTCAGCGTCCTGTTAGGCGATTGGCTCTCTAAACTCATTCCCCCCGAATTCATGCAGCTAGCTGCGGGCGGCAGTTTCGTCGTTATCGGACTGTTCGTGCTGTGGCAAGAACTCTCGGGAAGTGACGATACGGGCGAGACAGCTCCAGAAAGCCTCGTCACCGATGCCGATATGCCGTCAGACCCGTCAAATCTTTGAGATTGAGAGAGCCATCCCCATGAATGCCGTCAATAAAACCTCGTTGAGCCTAGTCGCATTCGGCTCCATTTTTCTAGCCGAAATGGGCGACAAAACCCAACTCGCCACCGCATTGCTCAGCGCAGAATCGAATCACCCGCTCTGGACGTTTGTGGGTGCAGCCACAGCTCTAATCGCCACTAGCTTAATTGGCGTTCTAGCCGGTCAGTGGGTTGCTCGCGTTATCCCCCCCAAGTTGATCAAAGTTGCCGCTGGCATCGGTTTTTTCGCCATCGGCAGCAGCTTGTTATGGAATACGATGCGCGAGATGGCCGCTATTTAACTCGCGATCGCCTCCACCCAGCTTGCTGTGGTGACTAGCGATCTTCAAGTCGAAATTCAAACGTCACGATATTCGCCGCAAGAATCTCCAGCGCTCCCCCCTCCGTTTCGAGCAAATCTCCCGACAGCGTTCCGATATCTTCCAACAAGTCGCGGCTGCGTCTGAGGGTTTCTTGACGCTGCGGATCTTCAACGACAACCTGAGTGCGATCGCTCAAACTCAACCCGTAAAAGTTCGCCTGCTCTCCCAAAGTCGCATCTAACGCCAAAATCGTCGTTTCTGGATTGACCGTAGACGGTGCGGGATACGTCGCCAACAACACGTTCACATCGCGATCGACCGGATCGAGTTCGGTCAATTCGGACAGATCGATTTCCAGCCGAATCGTATCGAACGGTCGCTTATCTCGGGAAATATCAACCTCATTAAATCCAGCCGCAAACTCGCGCTCGATCTCCCCCGGTTCCTGAATCGAAGTCTCTACTTCACCCTCAGTATTAATCGGCTTCACGCGAATGAGATAGTCCCAATTTTCC
>JBCBTL010000438.1:0-3260 GCA_039818705.1 Cyanobacteria bacterium J06639_1 | reverse complement strand
TTATCTGGTTCACTTTCCTGATTTCCCCGAGCAAAAGTATCGTACGCACGGCGAAAGCTACGAAGAAGCTGCAAAAAATGGGCGGGAAGTCTTAGAGCTGCTGCTCGAAGAAGACGGCTTGCCAAACCCTCAGGGATCATCTGCTGCCTAGAAGATTTAGAGTGCAACTCCATAAACGCTATAGATGTGACGCACAACGTTCAGAAGGCAGGACTTCCGCTAGGGGTGTCACTTGGAAACTCACTGCACGATCGCTTAGTCCGACAGCCAGGTTGCTCGATTTCACATACGAGATATCCTCAGATAGCGGCTAGACACGGAGATTTGGCAATGAACGCCACTGACATTCAGCAGCTATTCGAGCGCGAGCTAGCCGATATCAACGTGGAGATTCTGACTAAACAGCAGGACGACCACCTACACGTCTTGGTGGCGGGACAGGACGCACTCGCGCCATACCTAGAAGGATTTACGCAACAAGTGGTGTCCGCGATCGCTGACGACGGTTCTCCTTGGGAAACGCTGACCGTATGGACGCGAGGTCGCGAAACCACGAAGTCAACGATGGCCGCGCACGTTAATTTTGCCGAAGTCGGTATCGAAGTCGTCCCACCCGAACCGGAACCCGCAGACATCGCGCTCGCATCCGAGTCTGAAGCCGATAGCGCACCTATCGAACTCGATCTCAGTCAGTACTGCTTCACCCGAAACACGATGCTGTTGACCCACGAGATCGCCGATCCGCCTTCGTCGGTGGCCGAAGCTGTGGCCTCATTTCACGCCCTCGACGACGGGGATAAAGCCAAACTCTTGCCCGCGATCGCGCCTTTTTTAGAAGCGCCGCAGCGATTTGACATCGAATCGTATGACGCGCCGTTGCAGGAGTGGTTTTCCAGCACTCGCGCCCTCGACGATCGTCAGCTCAAAACGTTCGGTATTTGGCTCAGTCGCTACTGCCGCGACCCCGAAGCCGCGATGACCGACCTCGCATCCGTTCTCGGATGAAACGCCATCGCCATCTAGACAGCTAGATCTCTCACATCAACGTGACTAGGACGGCAATCAGCGTGGCGCACAGGCCGACCATAAACGTGCGGTAGCTATACGACAGATATCGGTATTTCTTCTCGTATAAAACTTTTCCCATTTGGTAGATATCCCGGACGAAAGCTTTGTACACTTTCTCCTCGGACTGCAATACGTCGAAAACGCGATCGCAATAGTCCCCCTCGCTCAGATGTGCGAAATGTCCGAAAAACAGCGTGTTGAAGTCGCTGTCTCTGGCGCGGCGATCGCCCAGACGCGGAATCACGGCCATCACCGACAGTCCGGCAGAGAGAAACGTGAATATGGCAAAAATACACAGCGGTAGCGGCAACGTACCGCGCTCCAGTTCGGTCAGCACGATCGCTAGCACCACGAACGACGAGCCGATGAGGATGCCTGCTTTGCGATCGGCCATTGCCGAGAGCTGAACGTGATGCTGCTGTGCCGTCCGCAGCAGATAAATCGTGCTCTGCCGGTGACCGGAACGAACGTTGCGATCGCCTCCATCTTGCATCGAGCTGACGAGCGAAAGCGCATCATCGAGATCGGAGAACGGTCGTTCGGTCATAGCAGCGTAGCTCCTGCCCTACGAGTTGGATAGCAAAAGAATGCATGTTGAGGGTGTGAGCCATCCTATCGGGTTATGTCCTCGCAGGATCGAAAGCCAGGTCAGAGGTGTCTTCTCTCAAACTATCGACCAAATTAGTTTTTTATGCGCGCTTTCTTCGCAAAATACTGCTGATGTTCCTCGGTGGCGAGGTAGTACGCCGAGGCGGGACAGATTTGGGTGACGATCGCGTTTTCATAGTCCCCGGAGCGATCGCGCTCTTGCAGCGATCGCTCGGCTAGCGCTTTTTGCTCGGGGAAGTGATAGAAGATGACCGAACGATATTGCTCGCCGCGATCGGGGCCTTGGCGGTTGAGGGTGGTGGGGTCGTGACTCGTCCAGAAGATATCCAGGAGCGTTTCGTAGCTGGCGATTGTGGGGTCAAACTTGATTTGGGCGACTTCGGCATGTCCCGTTATTCGAGCCAGCACGTCGAGGTAAGACGGATTCTCGAAGTGACCGCCCATGTAGCCGACGGAGGTTTTGAGGACGCCCGGAAGGTTCTGGAAAGCAGCTTCGACGTGCCAGAAACAGCCCGCGCCGAAGGTGGCGATCGCGGTTCGAGACTCCTCACCAGAGTAGGAGTCCGCGATACGAGTAGATGACGCGTCAGTCACGATCGCTTTAGGAGGTCATGTCCGCTTCGACGACGTGCCAGCGCGATCGCAACTCTTCGATGTGCATGTTCTCTTTGCCCTTTTTCAGGTGGCGCGGGCTGCTCTCGAACGACAGCGACGAGGGCAGTGCATCCGGCTCGTACTCGGAGCGGATGAAGGCATCGATTTGGGCGTAGGTGGGGTCGGGCATACAGACGGAATGGCGATCGAGGGCGGCGGAAAACTTGCCCGTGCCGTCGTCGAAAAAGCGTTCGGTGGTGGCTCCGTAGCGATCGTAAGGGTAATAGGCCAAGTCCTCAGGGGCTTTAGCTGCGACCCACGAGACGTATGCCCAATATTCGCTGAACGTGCCGAATTCGTTGGCCGATCGCATCATCAACAGCAGCCAAGAATCATCCGAGCTGTAGTATTCGCGGACTTGCTGCTGGAACGATCGCAAATGCTCGCGCTTGAACCACATGTGATGGGGGACGAACGTGCCTTCGCGATCGCTAGCGGGTTCCACCCCCAATACCCTCCGAATCCAGGTTTCCCACTTGGACACGATGCTGGCATTTCCCCAACCGTTGTTTTGAATCAGGGCGAAAGCGGGCTTGCCGTTGTCGTCGAACGACGGCCAAGTAGCGACGGGGAGTAAGTCGCTATCCCACACCAGATACCACTCGCTCAACTCGGGGATGCCTTCGGGCGCGCCTAGCTTGAGGAGCTGTTGGTAAAACCATCCCGGCGTGTACAGAGATTCCCCCAGGTCGATTTCGGCGCAGATCTGCGCTTTCGTCAGTCCCACCGTCTGGAAAAACTCCTCTTCCGGGTGGATGTGGAGGGGGGCGGTGTCCCAGCTAGGCGCGATATCTGAGAGCGATCGCGCTTGGGGTGTGGGGGTGATGACGTGAATCGAGCGGGGGGAGTAGTGAACCGTCAATCCCTCCAGCACGGCGCGCGTGTTCCAGCGCGCCGCAAACAGAGGGATAACGATGTCGAAGGGAGCT
>JBCBTL010000437.1:0-3267 GCA_039818705.1 Cyanobacteria bacterium J06639_1 | reverse complement strand
ATGCAATCAACGCATCTTCCGTCAGCGTCCAAGCCCGTCCCGACTCATCTGCAACCGTCGCATCGCCGTCGTACTCGACAAACTTGAGACCGTTGCTTTGGTAGACCCGATTGGCACCGCTAGGATCGGTCAGCACCACGAACTCTAAATCCCCGACGCGCTCGTGATGGATGGGATTGTCGGCCAGAAAATCGGCACCGATGGCGAGGGGGCGATCGCTGCTTTCGGGAAACAGCAATCCGAGAATTTCATCTTTATTTTTAAGGCGATCGTCCAAATTGGGGACGTTAAACATCAGGTTGTCAGTGGCAAAGTATTCGCGATACGCTGCCCCTTCGCTGTAGTCCCGCCGATGCCCGGTATTCAGCGATAAAACCGTCGTGTCCGGATGCCGCCGCTTCCATTCGCCCCAGGTTGTCGTTACCACGCTGCGGTGTTTCAGCGCGATGTCTTCCTCCACTAAAGGCCCGATCGCGGGAGTGCCCAGCAGCGTTACCCACAGCGATTGCGTCGCCTTGTCGTACATCAATTTGTTGGAACGATACAAAAAACCACTCGTCCCGAATTCGTGTTCTACCCCGTCAATTTCCGATTCGTAGAGAATCATCGTGCCGCAAAGCGTGCAGTAAACTCCTGTCACGGGCACGTCGCCCACCGTATCTACGAACATTTCGTGCCACGCCAAAATCCGCTTCGGATACGCCCGCACGTCTCCATTCACGGCAATGCCGAAAACAACGTGATCGTCTTGCAAATAATCCGCCTCGTCAGCCGAAATCATTTCGGGCGATCGCAGCGGCGGAATCCCGTCCTGACGCACCCCACCCCAGCGCACTTCATCCAAGCGAATATTGCGCGGACGATCTTCACTGAAATAGGGATAAAAACGCGGGTCGAGCAGCCCGAAAAGCGCCGACTTGAACTCCCCATATTCGGGATGCTCGGCGGCAGGCTGATTCCACACCCACTGATACCAAGCCTGAATGTCAAAGCCGTGTTTTTGTCCCGTGCGCTGCTCTAAAAGCGCGATGACTTCACGCGAGTAAACTGATTGGCGCACTAAAGTTAATGCATCCAGCAGCATTGGAGTCAGCTCGGGAGTCCAATGTTCGGAAATATACGTAATCGCTTCCTCTTGCTGGCCCAGACCCAGTCCTAAAAGTGCTAAAACTGCCCGCACTTCCGGTTGCAGCTTCGAACCCGGCCCATCAATCCGAAATAATCCTCGTTCCTCGACATCTTTTGCCGTCAAACTTTGCGCCATCGATGCATCTTGCCGCGATTTCAAAACGGTACTGGCTCCCCACAGTGAGCCAAGTACGAGCGTGCCGAGGGCAAACGCGATCGCAATACTTCTAACTCTCTTACCCGAATGTCGTTCCGGTGCAGATGTCATCCCCCAATTCCTCGCGATCGCCCGAGACTACGTATCGAGCCTAAAGACTCCGCATAAGAGAACCCTGAGTAAGCCCTGAGAGTTTGAATACCGTACCCTATCAATATCAAAATAGTTTCTGAGAGACGATCCCAATCGTTTTGTGCGCTACGAAAATAGTATCCACGCTTAACTCGATTTAAGGTTGGTATGGATCTTATCGCGCGCGCCTCAATCCATTTTCCAAGTTAATTTCTCGCCTGCCCGCAGAGGTATGAGGCCAGATTCCATAAAAGACAGTTCATCAGGAATGCGCCAAGTTGTCTCAGTCAAAGCAATCCGTTCGGTATTGCGGGGAAGTTGATAGAAATCTGCTCCGTAAAAGCTGGCAAAAGCTTCGAGCTTATCGAGTGCATTCACGCTCTCAAATGCTTCTGCGTATAACTCCATTGCGTGCAGAGCTGAAAAACAACCCGCACAACCACAAGAGTTTTCTTTTCTGTTGCGGGAATGGGGAGCGCTATCGGTACCCAAGAAAAACTTAGGATTTCCAGATGTTGCGGCCTGTAAGAGTGCTAAACGGTGCGTCTCGCGTTTCAAAATAGGCAAACAGTAGAAATGAGGACGAATGCCACCCTCAAATAAAATATTTCGACTAAAAAGTAAATGCTGTGGTGTGATTGTGGCAGCGATATTTTCAGTTTCTAAAACGAACTCGACTGCATCTGAAGTCGTGATGTGTTCGAGCACCACCCGTAGGTCTGGAAACCGCGACTTGAGCGGGACTAAGTGGTTTTCGATAAACGCCGACTCGCGATCGAAAATATCGATATTTTTATCAGTCACTTCCCCGTGCAGCAGTAGAGGTAGATATACCTCCTGCATCGCTGCAAAAACGCGATCGCACTTCCGAATATCAGTTACCCCGAAGTCAGAATTAGTCGTCGCCCCGGCTGGGTAGTATTTCACCGCTTTCACGAACTGAGAGGCTTTGGCGGCGAAGATCTCTTCAGGACTCGTGTTGTCGGTGAGATAGAGCGTCATCAATGGCTCGAATTGGTGGCCTGCCGGAATAGCAGCCACGATGCGATCGCGATAAGCTGCGGCCTCAGCGACTGTACGTACCGGAGGCTTCAAATTCGGCATGACGATCGCACGGGCAAATTGCCGCACTGTGTGGGGCAACACCGCTTTCAGCGCGGCGCCATCCCGGAGGTGCAGGTGCCAGTCATCGGGGCGAGTGAGGGTTAGGGTTCGCATCATGATCACCATTGCAAAGCGTCGGGAGCAAACCGCTGAGCGCGATCGCCTGACCTTTCAACCCTAATCGACGTATCGTCGCGATCGCCTGCGGGATCGTTGGCAGAAAACATAAAATCATCGCGTGTAGCGGTTGACCCACATCGCGTATCTCTTTGCATGGGCTCGGTTATGTCTGCCAACGCAACCCATGGGGTGAGTTGCTGCGCCGAGTTCTCGATATTGATGAGGGCAGTAAGCTACATTGCCATCGAGGTCGGTTCGTGACTTGGTGGCGATCTCGATGATGTCTCATCTCTGACCTATCATGTGCAGCTCCATTCCTTTGCGAGTTGGGGGAGTATCGGGAGTCCTCGGCGCGATCGCCCCTCTTTGCATCAGTGTCGCTAGCGCTCAACCCGCATTCCCACCCGGTGCGTTTCCGGGAGGAGCGAGAACCTCGCCAGCGTTCGTGCAGTGCGAAATCGGGTGGGTCAGTCAGCGGCGCGAAGGGTTTGCAGCTTGCGAACAGTTGCGCGATCGCGCCCGCACTGAAGGCGATCGCGATCTAGAAATCACAGCGCTCGTCGGTATGGGGCGGATTCTCAAAGCGGAGCGCGAGATCGAACGAGCGATCGCGATCTTGGAAGAGG
>JBCBTL010000436.1:0-3275 GCA_039818705.1 Cyanobacteria bacterium J06639_1 | reverse complement strand
GCCTCATCAACGACTCTCTCGACTTCAGCTACGTGACGGTGCGGACTGGCGGCGAAGCCCCACGCCCCATCCCACAGCACGCGCACGCCGAAGCCGGAGCTTTCGCGATCGCTTAACCCGCTCAACGAGCGATCGCGGGCGGTCAAACTCTGCTGGCGATACGTGCAAACGCGAATGTCGCCGTAATCGCACCCGGCTTGCTGGATGCGGGCGATCGCGCTGGCAGCTCGCCCCCGAAAATGCCTATCGCGATACCTACCGCACGCCGATCGCGATCGACCCCTTTGCGATTCCGCTCACGGAGAAAGCAGACCTACTGCTGACCCTCACCGATCGCCTGTTGAGCTACGGCGATCGCGGCATCAAAAAAGCCTACGCCTTCCTGCGGTTCTCTCGCGAAGAGTCGTTGTTTGCTTCGACCGAAGGATCGGAGATTTCCCAGACGATTTATCGCACGTATCCAGGGTTTGGCTGTACGGCGATCGCGAACGGCGACGCGCAAAGCCGAACCTACGAGCGCGTTCCCCTCAACATCGGGTACGAGCACGTCAATCGCGCAGACTTAGAACATCAAATCGAACGGGTGGCGGAGGAGGCGATCGAGAAAGTCCACGCCCCCAAAAGTCCGCAGGGCATTCGCAGCACGCTGATTCTCAAGCCCAGTCATCTATATCTGACGATTCACGAATCGGTCGGCCACCCCCTCGAACTCGATCGCGTGTACGGCTACGAGGCCAATTTCGCCGGGACGAGTTTCGCCACCACCGACAAATTACGCCAGTTGCAATACGCGGCTCCTTGGGTGAACTTCATCGCCGATCGCGAGCAAGCGGGCGGACGCAGCACCGTGGCTTACGACGACGAAGGAGTGCCAGCACAGTCGTGGTACGTGGTGAAAGATGGGGTGTTGAATGACTATTTGTGCGATCGCGAGACGGCGCATCGATTGGGACGCGATCGCAGTAACGGCTGCGCCTTTGCGGACAGTTGGAACAGCGTGCCGATGGTGCGAATTCCCAATTTAGGTTTAGAAGCAGGAGCAGAAGGAGGGAGCCACACCGCCACCCTAACCGAGATGATTGCGGATACAGAGTCGGGCATTCTCATCGACGGCGTGGGCAGTTTTTCCATCGACCAGCAGCGCCGTAATTTCCAGTTCGGCGGCGATGCGTTCTGGAAAGTCGAGAACGGTCGCATTACGGGAATGCTCAAAGATGTGACGTATCACTCCATGACCACTGAATTTTGGAACAGCGTAGACGCGATCGCCCCCGCCTCCGAGCGCGAGCAAACCGGAACCCCCATCTGCGGCAAAGGCGAACCCATGCAAATCGCCCAAATGACTCACGCTTGCGTCCCTGTCCGCGTCCGAAATATCCAAATTGGTGGGGCGGAGAAGTAGGGAGGGCGATCGACACATGCTTCCTTCATTTCCACATGCGCGGGTCGAAGAAAAACGGTTCGGGCGGATTGATGGTGATGTCCTGAAAGTCGGCGTGGTTGGGGTTGACGAGTACGTTCGTCTCGTTTGGAATCACCGCAGAAGGAAGCTCTAAAATCGCGCTTTCTCCTGCGCGCACCCACTCCGAGCCGAGAGTTTGCAACATAGTGGGTGCTGGATAGGCTCGCCAGTTTTTCGGCAAGTTTGCGAGTGTGAGTTTCCGTCGCGATACGCCTGCCGGAATCTCAGCAGAAATCTGCACTAGATCGTCAGGCCGATCCTCTGGCTCCAAATGCACGAACAGTTCGATCGCGGCCAAAGAAAGCGATCGCGCTGCATACACCACCGCTACACCTTTATGATTCCAGCGACCGCCCACCCGTCGAGCGCCTTCACCACTAAAAGCCGACTGCGCCCAGCATGCCTTACACAAGCGCCAGACCTGCACTAACTGAACACTCCAAACTCCACCCGTTGCAGTTCGTCGATCGCGCTCTGAAATCCGATATCCGTATCGAGCAATTGCAGCGGTACTCGACCTCCCAACCCACGATTGGGGCGCTGAAGCCACCGCACGGCCTTCTCGCGATCGCCGAGCACGTCGATCGCCGTTGCCGCCAACCGAGCCAACCGCAACAGTCGTTCGGATTCGACCTCTCGCAATCGTTCGTCTTTCGCCTTACGTCGAGCCGCCGTGCGCGCGGAAATGCGCAAACAAGATAATGCCTGTTCTTCTTTCAGGTGCAAGAACTGCGAAGCCGCCACAACCGAACGATACGGCAATCCCTCTCTCACCAAATCGATGAAATCGTTATCCGTTGCAGGTGGCGAGCCGATCGCGTTCACTCCCCCCAACATGTCGGTCACTTCAATCGCGTAAAGCACGAGTAGATCCAAGTCATGCCACATGACATCGTAGCATTTGCCATCTGACATCATCCAAGATATTTAAGTCAGCAATGCTGAGAAGTGGAACAAACAGCGATCGCCTCTCACGGAAAAAGAGCTTCCGAAAGCTTGAGGTATCCTGACGAAGCAGACTCCTACCGTTGCCACATGACTGGGACTACCCGACGCGCGCGCCCTATCACTTCCGGTCGCTATCCCGCTAAAGAACTGTGCAGCCGCTGCGGACTGTGCGATACGTCCTACGTCAGCTACGTCAACGACGCTTGCGCCTTCATCAACCAACAAATCGCCGACCTCGAAGCTCAAGCCCACGGGCGATCGCGCCAGCTCGACGACGAGACCGAACTCTACTTCGGCGTTCACGATCGCATGACCGCCGCTCGCAAAAAAGAGCCGATTGAAGGGGCGCAGTGGACGGGAATCGTCAGCACGATCGCGATCGCCATGCTGGAAAACAACTGGGTGGAAGGCGTGGTCTGCGTCCAGAATTCCGAAAGCGATCGCTTTCAACCCCAGCCCGTCATCGCCCGCACTGCCGAGGAAATCTTGGCCGCGCGGGTCAACAAACCCACCCTCTCTCCCAACCTGTCAATTCTCGACCAGATCGAACAGTCGGGCATGAAGCGACTGCTGGCGATCGGCGTAGGATGTCAGATTCAAGCCCTGCGCGCCGTTCAGGACGAATTAGGACTCGAAAAGCTCTACGTCCTCGGTACTCCCTGCGTCGATAACGTCACCCGCGAAGGCTTACAGAAATTTCTCGACACCACCAGTCGCTCCCCCAACACCGTGGTGCATTACGAGTTCATGCAGGACTTTCGCATTCACTACAAACACGAAGACGGCTCTATCGAAAAAGTCAACTTCTTCGGCCTCAACACCCGCGAACTCAAAGACGTGGTCGCCCCTTCCTCCCTGAGCTGTT
>JBCBTL010000435.1:0-3277 GCA_039818705.1 Cyanobacteria bacterium J06639_1 | reverse complement strand
CTGGGAATGAGGGCAGGGGAAGATAAGGGTTGGAAGAGCGATCGCTCAAGTGGGTCTCAGGTTCTATTCATCCATCCGACTGCACAAGATATACCCGGATAAGGGGGAGGCGATCGCGTTATCGCAGGGATTGTCGAACGTGGTGGAGCAGGATGAAACGCTGAATCCAATGGACGTAGGTTCGCTCGGTTCGGTACGTGTAGTGCTTGAGTCGGATGGCATCTCGAACCTTTCTAGGAGCTTCATTGAAGGTTTGAGCATCAGCATCAATCCGCTTGCCACTCGGGCTAATTGCCCCTTTGGATAGTCGGGAAAGGTGCATTCGGCAGTCACGAGCGTCGTGGTGTCCTGCGGCACCAAGCCTTTGGCTGAGTTCGAGGTCTGGGGAACGCGAGAGAGCCAGTTGAGCCCTTTGAGCTGCTCCAGATTGGGTTGGGTGTAGAAGGCAGCGTCGATAACGAACAGGCTGTCGAGGTCCCAGTTCCGAGCAAACTCCGACATGATGGGTGCGAACTGCTGGGCATTACTGGCATGACCACTGGCGACTTTCAGCCACAGTGGGATGCCACCCTCGGCGCTGCAGATGAGACGGGAGAGGAATTGCTTCAGGTTGGGCCGATGGTCGCGGGAATAGCCCCGGCAGATGCGAATGGAGATGGGCTCTGTTGTTACATCTTCACCTTCGCCTTCTTGGGAATGTATTACATAGTCACCCGCGACGGAGAAGGAGCTGGAATCCAAATGCACCTGCTCGCCATTCACCTCAAATCGGCTGACCGCTTGCATGGTGGCTTGGAGGAAGAACGTCGACGGATGGGTCAAAGAGGGGCTAGTTATTTGGGACGAATGGCAAGCTCCAAAGCGTCTCCAGCGCTCCCATTGGGCGTTGCCTCAGGGCCGGGTTAAAGCAATGGCTAGAGGGGATGCGAAGAAGCGGCTCCCAGAGTTGAAGAAGTGCAACGGAACTTAACCAAACCATAACCTCTGGGCTCTAAGCTGCGGCAAGGATACAAGCCTTAGCAATTTAGGGAAACGCTAGCAAGGAGTATTCGGCATGGCGGTCCTAAACGATACGAGCTTTACCATCTTTGACGACACGGTTGAAGGGTTGGGGGCATTGGTCGTGGCGGCAGGCACGCCCGTGAGGACCCTAGGCGGGGCCGATGTCCTAGCTGGGGTCGGGGCTGGAGAAGATGGCTTCACGATTGAAAGCGAGGCAACGCTCGAGACGGGGCTTGGCGATGACGAAGTGAGCGGGACTGCGACTGGCTCATTCGCTGATGGCATCTTCCTCGAGGAGGGCGGCACCCTCGAGACGGGGCTTGGCGATGACGAAGTGAGCGGAACTGCGACTGGCTCCGGAGCTGATGGCATCTCTCTCGACACCGATAGCACCATCGAGACGGGGCTTGGCGATGACGAAGTGAGCGGAACTGCGACTGGCTCCGGAGCTATTGGCATCTTCCTCGGGGAGAGCAGCACCATCGATACGGGCTTCGGCGACGACACGGTGAGTGGAATCGGTGGCACTATTGGCATCGCCAACTTAGACAATGTCACCATCGACCTAGGTGAGGGTAACGACTCCATCAGTGGGAGCGGTGACTCTTCTGGCATCGCCAACTTAGGCAATGGCACCATCGACACAGGCTTGGGTAACGATTCCATTAGTGGGAGCGGGAGCGGAGACTTTGCTAATGGCATCGAGAACGATGGCACGATCGACACGGGCTTTGGGAACGACTCCATCACTGGGGACAGTGACGATATTGGCATCGAGAACGAGGGCAGCATCGACACGGGCTTGGGAAACGACTCCATCAGTGGGAGCGGTGACTTTTCTGGCATCGCCAACTTAGACAATGGCAGCATCGACACGGGCGGGGGGGACGACACCGTCACCGGTGAGGGTCCTGACGACTTCACCGGCTTTGCTGGGGGCGGCACCATCGACCTGGGTAGTGGCAACGACTCCATCGCGGGCTTCGGAGACCAAACCATCTTCGGCGGCGCGGGCTTCGATACGGCTGAATTTGGCTTCGACTTTGCAGAGGCTGAGGTGGCTTTAGGCAGCGGGGAGGTCGACCTGGAAATTACGGCGAACACAACGACGATGTTCTTCGGAGGGATAGAGGAATTTATCTTCGCCGATGCCACCTTCTCCCTCGGCGACTTGCTCGCCCTGGCTTAATCTCCACGGGCATTCCGCAGGTTGCCGGGATTCATGAATTGAGTATTGGGTAGGCTACAAGTTGCGTGCCGCCCAGCAATACGAATCCTTGCGAGTCTCATCTGATTAGTTCCCACGAACCTGCGGAATGTCGGATGTCATCCTCAGTCATTCCAGCGAACGCGAATGCATGATAGACAACGCTGCTCAATCGAGATCCCGGATAGATCGACATTTCTGAGTAGGTGACATCGCCAACGAACTGCGATCGCGCCCTTCCCAGATCCAGCTCAGTACACTCGCGCCCGCCCAACAACGCCTGAGCCCAAATCCCCAGCACGCCATCCACCAACGAATCACCGCGATACGTCGTCCGCTCATCTTCCGACACGGCGATCGCCACGCCCACAGCTTCCGTCAAATCCAGCGCTCTCCATCCTTCCACTGCACGTCCACCGCACGAGAACAACTTTTCAAAAATTACGCCAACATTTGCCGACGTCTACTGATAACGCTGTTTTTCAACCCGTCCGCTGCACGTCCACCGCACTAACACCGCACACTTTCAAACAGCCGCATTTGCTTTACTTTCTCGCCTGACATCGCCCCTTCCACCTGCGCGATGACCTCACGCGGCACATCCCACAATCCTTGTTGACCGCTACAGATAACGGGCTTCACGAACGGCCTCACCTTCGCCAGCTCCCAAGCAAAACGCCCCGGCTGCCAGAATCCCACCTCGCACTCTAACGAAGTCTGTTTCTGAATGGAACTGACCTTCATGCGATCGCTTGCCCGCACCACCGCCACGGGCTGGGAGGGCGTGATGTTGTATTTCGGGGGAAGTTCGGGCACGTTTGAGAGGCCGAAGGCTTTGGCGATCGCCTCTGCATCTGCTGTGAGGGCAAACCGTCCACACATAGCCAAAATACCTTTCAAGCAATGCCTAACTTGACGAATTCTTTAGCCTTTCAGCACGATAGTATCGTGGGGCAGAGCAACCGTTAAGTTCATTCATCCACCCGCTCAGGCTTTATACAACGGCTGAAATGCGATCGCGTCATTCAGGTAGCCCCGTTAGGTTCCTGGGTATAACTTCAGATTTTC
>JBCBTL010000434.1:0-3277 GCA_039818705.1 Cyanobacteria bacterium J06639_1 | reverse complement strand
CAAAAAAGTTGCTTTCGACTTGCTCGAACTCTACGCAAAACGCGCCGAGCAAACGGGTTTTTCCTATCCAGCCGATACCCCTTGGCAGCAGGAAATGGAAGATTCTTTCCCGTATCAACCCACCCCCGATCAGCTCAAAGCGATTCAGGACGTGAAGCGGGATATGGAAGGCGATCGCCCCATGGATCGCCTCATCTGCGGAGATGTTGGCTTCGGCAAAACTGAAGTTGCCATTCGCTCGCTATTCAAAGCCGTCATGTCCGGCAAACAAGCTGCTTTGCTCGCACCGACGACGATTCTGGCACAGCAGCACTATCACACCCTGCGAGAACGATTCGCCCCCTATCCAATTCAAGTAGGTTTGCTAAATCGCTTCCGCACGCCCAAAGAACGTAAAGATATTCAAGGCAGACTCGCGACGGGAGAACTTGATGTTGTGGTTGGCACACATCAACTGCTTGGCAAGTCCGTAAAGTTCAAAGACTTGGGGTTGCTGGCGATCGATGAAGAGCAGCGATTTGGAGTCAATCAAAAAGAGAAGATCAAGACGTTGAAAACTCAAGTTGACGTGCTGACTCTGACCGCTACACCTATTCCTCGAACGCTCTATATGTCTTTGTCTGGCGCTAGAGAAATGAGCTTAATTTCCACTCCTCCTCCATCGAGACGCGCAATCAAAACTCACTTATCTCCCTACGATCCTGAGAAGATTCGTGCCGGAATTCGACAAGAACTCGATCGCGGCGGACAGGTCTTTTACGTCGTCAATCGAGTCGCTGGAATTGAGGATGTAGCGGCGAAACTAAGATTGATGGTTCCAGGGATAAAGATCGCGATCGCCCACGGTCAAATGCAAGAAGGCGAACTTGAAACCACCATGCTCGCTTTCAGCAATGGCGAAGCCGATATCTTAGTCTGTACGACTATCATCGAGTCCGGCCTCGATATTCCGCGCGTGAATACGATTTTGGTGGAAAATGCGGCTGTTTTCGGCTTAGCGCAGCTCTATCAGTTACGCGGGCGAGTGGGACGATCGGGCATTCAAGCTCACGCATGGCTTTTTTATAACGAACGGGCAAAGTTAACTGACGACGCGCGCAAACGACTCCGAGCGATTCAGGAATACGCTCAGCTCGGATCGGGCTATCAACTTGCAATGCGAGATATGGAAATTCGCGGCGTTGGAAATCTGCTCGGTACGGCTCAATCCGGGCAAATGAATGCAGTTGGATTCGATTTGTATTTGGAAATGCTCAACGACGCGATTAAGGAAATTCGCGGTCAAGAGATTCCGACGGTGGACGACACTCAAGTCGATCTCAACATCACGGCGATGATTCCGCAAAATTATATTGCCGACACCGATCAGAAGATGAGTGCGTATCGTCAGGTAGCAGCGGCTGGATCTCGACCGGAGCTGAAGGCGATCGCTGCTGAATGGAGCGAGCGATACGGGGCAATTCCTAAACCCGTTGCCGCGTTAATTCAAGTCATGGAACTCAAACAAATTGCTAAATCTCTCGGCTTTTCACGGATCAAACCCGCTCAAGCGAATGTCGTTCTCGACACTCCGATGGAAGAACCCGCGTGGCAACGGTTGAAGGAAAACTTACCCAAACACCTGCAATCGCGGTTTATCTACCAACCGGGTAAAGTAACCGTGCGCGGACTGGGCCAAAGCCCTGCAAACATGCAGCTCGACAACTTGACTCAATGGCTCGGTCGCATGTTACCCGCCGTCAACGAACCCATTTTGGCTGTGAACGCTCCAGCATCGTGAGTAGATGTGTCTTCGAAATTGCGTTTTCTCACTCGTCCATTGCATCAGTCGGCAAGACTATCGTTGCCCCCGTTTCTGCCGACTCCGCTGCCGCGATCGCTACAGCCAGCGATTTCAAGCTTTGGCGCGCGGTGATGTACAAGGGCTTGTCATTGCATAGAAAATCTAAGACTTGGCGCGTGTCTTGATAGAACAATCCGCGTCGAGCGCCTGTTTTGAGCGGGTAAGCGCTATCAGCGCGAATGAGATCGGCGCGATCGCCATCCACTAACAATCCGCCATTCTGGGCGTAGAGGTTGAATGTCCGCCGCGAGTGCCAAATCGTCTCTCCCTTGCCGTAAGTCACCGTTGCGGTCGTGCCAGAAGCAAACGTGAGTTGCGCGTTACACATACAGCTCGTGTAGCGATCGCCCCCCTTACCCCCCTCGTAATGCAACTGACAGGCTACCTGCCGCACAGCGCCGAAGAGATCGACCAGACGATGGAGACGCGACTGCGCCCCCACCAGCGGAAACCCAAACAAATCTGGAGCGTAAGTCCACCGGTTTGGGACTGGCCGCACGGCCTTCAGAGTGGTGTAGTCAGCGTGAAAAACGGTGCCCAACCCCGGTAATTCCTGACGCAATAGGGTGTGGATGCCGCTGAGTAACTCGATGTGCTCCACGTGCAGCAAGCGCTGCTTGCGTTCGGCCACATCGATCAACTGCGAAGCGATAGCGAGGTCGAGCGCTAACGGATACTCAACGACAACGTGTTTCCCCGCCTCTAAAGCCGCCTTCGTCACGGTTGCGTGGTCGCGATTGATCGTGCAAATGAAAACCAGATCGATCCGGGGAGAATGAATCAGAGTCGGCCAGTCTTGCAGAATGGAAACCTGAAAATCAGTGCCGAATTGCGTGGCGCGATCTTTGGTATGTCCCGCAACGGCCACCAGTTCTGCGCGCTCGTCATCCCGCAGCGCTTCCGCTCGCAAACGGGCGGCAAATCCCGTGCCCACAATTCCCACCCGTAGAACGATCGCCTTGCTCCTTTTCCCTACCCGCGCTCGATTACTGTACCGCAGACATCGCCAGCCATCCTGCTGGGTAGGATACGCACGACACGGGTGAGTCGTTACCTGACCCGGCAAGCCTTACCTAACCTGAAAGGGTACGGCTGCGATCGCGATCACAATATCCTTGCGATCGCGATCGCATATCGGCCAAAAATTAAACGCTATTATTGATCGCTACGACAATTTTCAAGTATTTTCGAACGCTTATCGAACAAACAATATCGCCGTGTAATCGTGCGAAGTTCGTGTTTTCCAAAGTTAAGAAAAATCGGTATAAGGGTATACTCAGGCTAGTTTCACAACTACAACACGAGGAATTTGGGGGAACGAGCTGATGAATTTTCAGAACTTGGAAACAACGCTATCCGATCTGCTTGAAACCCACAGCGTTGAGGAAGTGTTGACCGTACTGCACACCTATGCGAGCGATCGCGCAATACACG